>NZ_RJPJ01000002.1:0-251256 GCF_003943395.1 Streptococcus oralis
CTTTCATCATTTCTAACTAAATTACTACTTGGCAAAATAGTATGATTTTTTAATTGACTAACTATCCTCTCGAATATATGTATATCATCCCTATTTTCAAAAAACATTGATTTATACTCTGATACCTTTCTTTTTATAGTAGTTCCAAACCTCAGGCCAAAACATATCCTTTTTATCAGACAGTCTAGCAATTTCTGTATTATGTATATATTTCGAAGGATGTATCGCAATTACCTTTCTCTCTAAAATTTTTTCGAACGCTTCAAATCTTAAAAGATCAAAGTACTTGCTATAATCCTTACTAAATACCAGATCAAATTGACTTACGGGAAAACATCTATTAAAATCGTTTGGACTGTTTTCTGGTCTTCCACCTTGAGTCACCGTTACCCTATTTGGATATTTTTTTGCAAAAATATTTATCGCTTCCAATCTCGTTGTGATTGGAAGCAAAGTCTTTTCAAAATTTGCATCACATTCTTTGTAAAAAACATTAAGAAGCAAATCATCTGAGGTGTCTAACCGTTCATCACTAGTAGAGTTCTCTAAACAGACAATCACTAATTTTTCCCATTTTTTTAGTATCTCTTCAAAGAAATATATATGACCTTTTGAAAAGTAATTGAATCTTCCAAATGTAACCGCAGTCTTACTATTAATTTTCACTATAAAATAGCTCCTTCCCAGTACTTTTTAATCCAAAAAGCCTCTCAATTGAATAAGCGATTTCTCTCAGACTTATACCAAAATCGCGATTAAAACACATATTCTTTTTAGATAAAATAATTAGTGGTACATCTTCATATGAATGAAATGTGCTTCCATCCATTGGATCATTTCCATGATCAGCTGTAATTATTATAATATCATCTTCTTCAACCTCATTGACTATTTTCATTAAATTATCCGAAATTATCCTTAACACTTTAACAGATTTTTCAATATTTTGTTCATGGCCAGCTAAATCAATTTCCTGAATATTACAAAAAATAAAACAATTATTATCTTGATTCGAGATATGTTCAATCAATTCGTTTATGGTTTTTTGAGTGTCCGCTCCTGAATAGTTTATCTTTACATTATTCCAATTCAGTGTAAACATTTTCCCAACTTTTCCAATTAATTGAATATTGATTCCTGACTCGGCCAATGTTTCCAACAAGTTTCTATTAGTTGCTTCCTTACCAAAGTGCTTCACCTGATATTTTTCATTATAAATATTAAGTGGTGGTATACAGAGAAATTCATATGTTTTGCCCAAGTAATTTCTTTCCTTAATTGCTTTATTGTATACTTCTTCTAAAGTTACCTCATTTCCCCACATTTGTATCACCCTAGTACAATTAGAAACGTTTAACAAATTTTGAGCTAATTTGTCCATTTCTTTTTCTCCTATATTTGGTTTAGTTAACCAGAGAATGTTTAAATTCAAGCCAGGTTGACACTCCCCATTATTCCCAATGACAAATTTATCTCCTACTAAAATGATTCCATTGTCTAATCTCTCTTCACCATATTTTGATAAAAATGATAATTTTTCACACAAAGATTCCGTAATGAAAACTTCTTGTACTTCGATTCTTGCATCAATCATCTCAGAATGTCCTAAATATGAATCTGGAATTCTAGTTGAAGGAGTGATATAAGTACTATTTACATTAATGTTATTTATTTCTTGTTTTTTCAATTCTTTATTACAAATATTAAAGGTTGAGAAAAAATTATTTGCACTACTATACTTTAAAATCCTGTTTAATGTTCCGAATGACTGTTCATTTTTCAGCCCTAACGCATCAATTACAAGTAAAACTATTTTCATAAAATTTCTACCTCAATTATAATAGATTCATGAGTCGTATAAATAAAATATTTAAATCTCGAAACTGCAAACAATAAAATATAAACGAGTTCGCTGATGCAGGGAAATTCTTATTTTAAATATAATAATTTGTGATTTATTACCAAAGGCAATTCAAATATTAATCTGACTATCATTTATAAATATCTTCCTTAATACTAAGTCTTTAGATATTCTAAAGACTTAGGTGTACACCTAAGTCTTTAGATATTCTAAAGACTTAGGTGTACACCTAAGCATTTTATCCTCCAACAATGATAATAATATCCATCACCAATATCAAAATTGGTATAAGTTTTGATATTTTTTTCATATTATTCCTCCTTTTACTTTTTAATTATTGTATAATAAATAAAAAGTATTTAAAATTTTGTTGGGAAAGTGGGAAAAATATGAAATCAAAACTTGGTACAACACTTAGAAAAATTCGTAAAGGGAAACAAATCAGCTTGTGCTCTATTGCTGATGATAATTTATCGAAATCACAGATTTCTCGTTTTGAGCGAGGCGAATCAGAGATATCTTGCATCCGACTGATTAATATTTTGGACAAATTACATATATCTCTGGATGAATTTCTCATTTTACATGATAATGATTATACAAAAACTGAATCGTTTGCTAACTTGATACAGTATATTAGAAAAGAGTATTCTTTACAAAATATCCAAAATATTTCAACTTTACTTTCTGATTCCTCAAATTACAATTTAAATTCATTTGAAAAAACAATGATAAAGTCTATCATACACACACTAGATAATGATGTCGCTCCAACTGAAGAAGAAATCCTTCAATTAACAGACTTTCTTTTTAAAGTTGAAAAGTGGGGATATTATGAAATTATTCTTCTGGGAAATTGTGCCCGAACAATAAAATATGAAGCATTGTTCTTACTTACAAAAGAAATGTTAAAAAATTATATCTACTCTTCTCTAAATAAAACTAATAAAAAGTTAGTTACGCAACTCTCAATTAATTGCTTAATATCAAGCGTTGACATTGAACAATTTGAAAATTGTAAATACCTAATAAAAGAAATATCACAATTACTAGAAAATGAACTAAATTATTATGAACAAACTGTATTTCTCTACGCACAAGGATATTTTGAATTTCACCATGATGCTAATGCTGGAAAATCTAAAATGCAACAAGCACTCCAAGTATTTGAAATACTTGGAGAAAAAAGTATTTATGAACAATATTTAAATCACTACTCCAAAAATATAGAAAAAAACTCCTAATAAAAAAGGGAGCAATATACACCCACAGACACCTTTATATTTTTGCCATTTTGACTCCCATGTGTATTTGGAAATAGATTTTAAATAATTCTGCTATTATTCCGACTACCTCACTTCAAACAATTAAACTGATACTCCTCTCGATAATGACAAAAAGGCTTGAAATCAAGCCTTTTCTAAACTCTGAAACTGTGGGGTTTATCCTTCTTTCACCAGCAATCCCACTACCTCAATATGTGCTGAGAGCTTTCTTCTATACTAATAGACGAAAGGGTGTGAAAATGATTTTTAAATGATACTGTGGAACGGAACAGTAGCCCTAGTATTGACTACTGTCGTTTCTATTCATATTGGCTATTCTAGGACTGAGATGAAAAAATCTATAAATGCTCAGAATAAAATTGAACCCGCAAATCTCCCCAAAACAATGGTGAGTCATGTACTTGTATTATTCCGAAAAAATACACCTCTGGTGCAGTGAGACAAATTGGTGTATCTTATAGTGGCTTCGTAGATGAAAGCTATACTCTACTATCACTCTTTGATGATGTAGAACAAATTGAAAAAGATAATAGACTTCAGACAGCTATTGATGTTGTCAGAGAACAGTTTGGTTTTTTAGCCATACAAAAAGGAACCGTCCTAACTGAAGGTTCCAGAAATATTGAACGCAGTAAACTTATCGGTGGTCATTCCGCGGGTGGATTGGAGGGATTAAAATGAAACAAGAAAAAAATACAGTACAATTTTCAGAAATCCGTAGCAAAGGATGTAATGATATTGAAATGCTTGAAAGATTTTTACATGGAATCGTTGAAACAGCAACTTCAAAACTTCGTCAGAGAAAACTCAAAACAACTGAAATATCGATACGACTAGTACATGCTAAATCTGAAAACCGATTACCATTGGAATTTACATTTAGCATTAAGCCAACAAGCTCATCTGTGATAATCTATACTGAGGTAATCAATCGCTTTAAAGAATGTTACACAGGTGGGGGAATTCAAGGTTTTACGATTCAATTTGATAAAAATACCCTTGCCTCTGCATAGAAAGGATTTGATATGATTGACCGTTCATATTTACCATTTCAATCAGCAAGAGAGTACCAGGATACAAAGATGCAAAAATGGATGGGCTTTTTCCTATCTGAACATGCATCAGCACTCTCTGATGATACAAACAAAGTAACGTACATGTCTGACTTATCACTAGAGAAGAAATTATTACTCCTCAGTCAAGTATACGCCGGGCAGCTACGCACACGCATTCAAGTGATTGAAAAAAACAAGCGTGTTTCCTACACTGGAACAATACCAAGTCTGACCAAAGATTTCATTTTGATAAAAACTACAACAGGTCACATCAATTTGAAATTAAAAGACATTATTAGTATTGAACTTGTCGAGGAGGTGCTCTATGAATCAGCTTGAGTTTCAGCGTAATCACCTACAAATGGACTATTATAGCGAGAGCTACCAAGATTTTGAACGTGACTTCTACCGCTACTCTAACATGAATATTCCATTGACCTTCCTAACTGATGATATCCTAAAAACAATGGCGACTTCACGTAAGAATTACTTTGTCCTCAATAAGGAAAAGTCCAGAGATAACCGCGATCACTTCTTCATATTTGAAGTAAGTACCGTAGATGAGAATCCGCTAATCTATCATTATACATATAAGAAAACTACAATATATTTAGCAGAAAAATAGGAGCAGTTCAATTGACTGTTCCTATTTTTAATATTCATAAAATCTAAAGTCTTTATACTCTTTAACAATGGAGTCGCCAACCAGAACAGACTATACTGACCAGCGACTACCTTAAATTTAATGTTTCAGATTTATTTTCTTATCTCTAATTTCATAAACTACATCTGCTACATTTTCGAGTAATCGTTTATCGTGGGTGATAAACACGATAGTTCCGGTGTACTCCTTCATTAGTATTTCCAAAGCCTCTAAACTTGGTATGTCAAGGAAGTTACTGGGTTCATCCATTATTAGGATGTTATATCTACCCATGAGCATTTTAGCAAGCAACAATTTTATAATTTCTCCACCGCTTAAAACAGATAAACTTTTTCCAATATCGTTCTGTTTGAACCCCATAGATGCTAGCACTGAACGAATTTCTGATATATTGTAGTCACAATCCTTCTGCATAAACTCCATAACATTCTGATTACTGTTGTACTTGTAACCATTCTGTGCAAAGTAACCTATTTTTGCCTTAGGCGAAATAGAAATTCCTTCTTCATGGTTTAAGATCATTTGGATTAAAGTTGTTTTTCCGATTCCATTACCACCAGTTAACGCCACTTTTGCTCCTAACGGAATTTGAAAAGATGCATTTTCAAACAGAGCCTTATCCCCAAATACTTTATTAATTTCTGCACCGACTATAGGGTATGGATTATGGAGCTCCAATGCTTTACTTTGCCTGAAACGAATTCTGCGAATGCCTTCCGGAGCTTCTACTTTTCCTAAGGCCGCAATCCTGTGCTCTAGGGTTTTAGCAGCATTATACATCTTTTTTTCCTTACTTCCTATTGATTTTTGATGAGCTAAACGCCCTCCGTCTTCAGTACTTTTTTTCTTTGAAGAACCTTTTGCCTTCTGTTCTATTTTACGAGCCTGTTTTCGCTTTTCCTCCGCAGCCCTTTCCAATCGGGCACGTTCCGCAATAAATTGTTCGTATTCTGCAGCTTGGCTCTTACGTTCTTCCTCTTTCTGACGAAGATAATCAGAATAGTTTCCCCAATACTCAGTGATTTTGCCATCTTTCAGTTCCCATATTTTATCTACTATTTCATCAAGAAAATAGCGGTCATGGCTAATAACTAACAGTGCACCTGTAAAATATTTTAGCTGTCCTATTAGAAAATCAATTCCTTCACGGTCTAAATGGCTCGTAGGTTCATCCGCTAAAATACCATGAACCTGTGCCGATAAGGCCTGTGCTATTTTAAGCCTTGTTTCTTCACCACCGCTCATAGTCTGTATATTTAATTGCTCAACACCTAGCTTGCCTACAAGTGCAAAATCTTTTTCCTCCTGCAGAGTTACTTCGTCCAACTGGGGAATATAGGCAAGTTCACCCAGACGATTCATTTTACATCCTGGGGGAGTTAATTCTCCTAAAAGTACCCTGAGTAAAGTGCTTTTTCCAGCACCATTTGCTCCTACTAAACCAATACGGTCATAATCATATACTTCTAATTCATTTATATCTAAAACATCGCGTCCTTTGAATTCCACACGAATGTCTTTTGCTTTTAATATTAATTCCATAACATTTCCTCCTGTCTATAATCGCATGCTTTCATTTGCTTGTATGCAGGGAAAACCCTGCGATTTTAGCAGGAAGAGTTACATGAAAATAAGATACATAAATATTCCTCCAATATTGTTTATTTTAAATCTAATTTTCTAACCTCAGTTATCATTTGGCAAACTATAGCAATGCCAATAATTAAAATACCTGATAGTAAAAACCAATGATTTACACCGATTTTATCAGCAAAGAATCCAGAAAGAATTAACCCAATTGGCATAGCAAGTGACATGATACTTCCGATCAAAGAAAATACACGTCCTAAATATTCAGGCTTAATTTTCTCCTGAAAAAGAGCTGTTTGCACACCGCTATAAAATGGCACCGAAAGCCCCATTATTGCACAGCAAACTACGAATATTACAAATCCATTTGGAGGAAGTATTCCCGAAACGGCTAAACTGGTCCCCATTATAAAAAATGAACTTGTTATTAGTAATACATGCTTTTCGAAGCCCCCTAATCTTCCTAATAATAAGCCTCCTGCTAGCATCCCAAATGCAAAGGAAATTTCCGTAATAGAAATATGCACAGGCGTTCCATTAAAGTGTTCCATGCTTATTAAAGGAAATAGTGCATTGATTGGCATATAAACAAAAGTATATAGTGTTCCTAAGAGTAATAAGGCAAACAATCCTTTGTTTTGTCTCAGAACCACAACTCCTTCTTTCATCTCCCTTATGAAATTTGGTTCTAAACTTTGCACTTGATTACCCAGCTTAGGTATACGTACAATTGCTACCGTAATAGATGCAATCACAGCACCCAATACGTCGATGGCAATAATAGCATTTAAATCCCAAACGGAGTATAAGAGTGCTGCAACTGCCGGACTAACAATATAGCTTATAGACTGCAAAGACTGACTATAGCCTGCGCATTTCGTTAGCTGTTCTTCTGGTACTAAAAGTGGTGTAACCGCATTGAGTGCTGGGGTATGAAAAGCTGTTCCAATGCTACGGATAAACAATACTATCATAATCATCCAGACAGGTAGCTCCATACAGAATGCAACAATAGCAAGCACTGCACCAGCTGCTGCGATAATTAAATCGGCACCAATCATTATCTTCTTCCTATCATGACGATCCACTAGCACACCAATGGCAGGTCCCAAAATCGCATAGGGTAAAAAACCTACTAATGAAGCCATAGACAAGACCATCGCAGATCCTGTTTTTTCTGTAAGGTAAAAAATAATCGCCATTTGCAGGATGGCACTAGTGATTAATGATACTGCTTGCCCTGCCCATATTGCATAAAATTTTCGTTTCCAATTGTTGTATTTTTCCATTTATATTATCTCCTGCATATTATTTTGCTTGAATTTCTATTTTGAATAGCATTCTAGGCAATAAAAAATGCAGGCCAAACCCCACAATGTGGCTTTTGGTCTGCATACATACAATTTGGAAACATTCATATTAAAGACATAGTTAAATAAAGGTATAGTTAAATAACCAATATCCTCACCGTAACTAATGAATGCTCAATATCGTATAAATAAGCACAACAAAAAAGCCTATCATCGGGTATAGATTCTGCTTTTTTTATTGCCAGCTTATCTTAAACGCATTGAGGCTGTCATAGTTTCGGTTCCTCCTACATCTTTGTTTATATCAATTTATAGTATAACACAACAAGATGATATGTTCAATATAAAAGTTATGGAATGAGACTCATACTTCCAATTCGATGCCAGATTTAAAGGATATGACGAAGTTTTCTTCATAGACTGTAACGCTCTGGATTATCTTCCTTAGTAGCAAGCGATTAGCTTTCACAAAATCTTCTGTTTGTAGTTTTAAAAATTCATCAGGATTTTCTAACTCAACCTCAAAATATTTCATTTTACATTCCCTCATTTCATTTATTGATAAATTGAGTTTGCAAAAAAGAGTGGACAATTTTTGTCTACTCTTAACCTTTAAAATAGTTTTTTTTAATCGATTTAAAGTTGCCTAAATTATTACTTATTCGGTAAAATGAAGTATTGCTTTCAACAGATTTCCTTCAACTACACTTCACTTGATTCAAACAAGGTGGGTACATTTCTATTCCCACAAACTCCTTGTCAATGGAAACAAACACGTACCCACAGGGTAAATGGAAATAGAAACTGATAATTTCTAGCTATCACTTCTACTCATTCCAAAAATTTTCTCACTCTGATACTTACCCACCATAAAGCAAAAAGCCTTGCAATCAAGGCTTTCATTATCCCTTTCGTTCAAAGGTTTCTAAGCTTTTACGAGCAGAGCGACACACTCAGCGGTTCGCTATCTCCGTTCTGTCTGCGTGCTAGCACTTGTCAATCACGGACAGCTATCGCATGGGCGGAAGTAAATGCTAATCTTCGTCGTTTTACTCCTTGACTAGCAAACTTACCGCCTCAACATGATGCGTTTGTGGGACTCAAAAGGTTTGGAGAACCTTTTGAAGATTAGCTACGTTTCACTAACAAGCTTACACATTCAACATGTAATGATAGTGCCTACCAATACTATAGAACGAAATCAAGTTGCTCAAAATTAGTATTATACTATTGAACTAAATACATTAAAATTTTATATTTCTAGATGGAAATGATGCTTTAGAAATAGAAACTATATCGTGAGTTGCCGTTTTTTCTCCAGTTTCAATTATTGAACTCAACAGTGCAGTACTATCAATATCGGTATTCTGGAGTGGAAGTTCAATTGCAACTAATGTTCCATCTAATTGATTCAATCCATATTCAATTTCTTCAATATCGCCACTTGTATAAACGTAGTTAGCACCACTTATTAATAAAAATCTCCCATTTAATTTCTTACATAACTAACTTACTACATATAGTCCAAATCCTGAGTTACTCCATCTATCAGTATCCCTATTTTCTGTTCCTCTTCGAAATGCTTTAGATATACCTGGTCTTATTGCTGAACGTAATGAATCAAGATTGGTCTCATTCTCTCTTTTATGAAATTTGTTTTCCGTTAAGCTCCTATGAACTCCAATTCCTTCATCCATTATTACAATTTGAGCTCTGGAATAGATACTACTAGGCCAAGATTGAACACAAATCCATAAATCGTCTTTACCTGAATGTTCAGGAACATTTCTAATTATTTCTCTGATAATATATTTCAATATTTCTTGCAACTCACTGCGACCTGTAATTATCTGCGCAAATTGAGTAGCACGACCAATGATATAATCTCCCCTCTAGAAATATTCACCACGTAAGAAACTTTTCCCATACTCTTCTTTTACATTTATATTTGTTATGGGGATATAGGTATTATTTCCTTGAACATGACCAGTATTTTTTACCTTCAGTAGCATGTGGAACAAAATATTTAAATAAGCCCATCCATAGTAACCACTATTTTTTCCAGTACCTTCAATGATAGAAACTACTATTCCTTCCAGGCCTTCAATAATTTTTCTAAATTGATAACCAAAATATATCATTGCAATCGGTTCCGCCCACCTAAGAAATCTAAAATCTAATATTATTTCCTTATCATTTTCGGGAAGTTTATCAATTTCCTTCAATAAATAATCATACTTATCTTTGACTTTATCAAAACTTAGAGACCTTATCTCAATTTTCATATTGTTAATACCTCTGCACTATTAATTACTTATGAAAGTCCCAGTTTGGACTACTAAACCACATATTGATTTATACAATTCTTTCAAAGTATAAATTCTTTTTCATTAAGAATATTCCATTGTAACACGTTCTCCATGATAACTAATCTTCTTTCTTGAACTCTATTATATACCAAAAACAGAGAATTTATCTATACTTTTAGAGTTTTATAATACGACTTCAGCTCCATCCATAAAGCAAACTGTAACTTACTGACCGATTATTATTTTTCAGGAAATTCAAACATCAAGTGGGTGTAATCTTCTTGCATACAACCACCCATATTAAGAAGAATTTGAGTGTGTTCGAAACCTGTATTTTTACTACTGCATTCCATAACAATGTAGTAATCATCATCTTCCTCTGCTTTTACAACTATCCCCATTGAATATGGAGTTTTCCAAAGAGGTTCTCTTCCATAAAACTTTGCTACAAATTCATTTGTTGGATTTGGTGTTTCCATACTAAAACCATTCTTAAATAGCCAAGCATGCCAATTTTTAAATGCTGGGGGAAAACCAAACATATGAATTGCTTGCATTGTAGATATTGCAAATCCCATTTCATTTTTTAAATTAATAACATACTTCTCAGTAGGATTTAGTCTATATCCATCTATAGTTTTTTCTGATTTCATACCACTATTAAGTTTAAGCTTTTTCATGATTATTCTCCTTTATTCATCTTTTGATTCTGGTCTTGCTTTGGTGTATGGTCTAGTTTCAGATATAAATTTCTCTACCTCTAAGAACGATTTTCCCAATTCATTCAAACTGAGAATCAACATATATTCTGCAACTTCACCAGCATGGTCAACGTAGCGCATAGGGTCTAATTTTGGGCGGAATTGCTCAAATGTGTCTCCTACAACAATCCAATCATCCATTTCACTATCATAGCAACAATGAAGTTGTTGCCATAATTCATAATCACTTTCTTCAAGAAATTCTTCATCAACAGAAAAATCTGCCCATGGAAATAATCGAGGAAAAACATCGGTATACGGTGTAAACGGAAACCAATAAGGATTGGCATACTCTTTAGTTTCTTGACCATCATTAACAATTAACTTAGTATCACCTTTACCACTAGACTTATTAACCCACTCTGTTGAATGTAGTTTAACTTCACCTCCATTTTGTATAATTTCCATAAATTTTTTCTGAGATAGTAGAAAGTTATAATTTTGAATATGTTGCGGTAAATTCGTATAGGAAAGAAGGTGATTATTTGATTGTTTATCCAAAAAAACTTGATTTATCGGAACTTTCACATAATATCCTTTGCCTCCTCCCTCTTTAGTTTTTTTAATTGTTTTAGGAGTTAACTCTTGCCAGATACACATACCATCATCAGGATTAAACAGAACAATTATACACGGAAGAGAATTCATCGTCCAATAATTATACTGTCTCTCATTTATGGTCCGAAAAATAATGCAGTTATCTTTTTTCTCCCTAAACCAACTTGGTCCTGATTTGATTTGTAATGCAAGGTGTTGTCTTGGTTTACCATCTACAACAAATTCCATATGAGCATCTATACCTATATCATTAACTGGCTGCTCTCTAAACATCCAACTATTTCTTTCTGCAATACATCCACAATGATGTATGCCAATCCTCTCAGTGCTATTAGCCATATCACTATCTACCTCCCTATATAACTAAACATACTAACAATTGACGTAATTCAAGGGGACCTCAGTACAATTTGCAACAGCTAGTTCCCAGGCTTGATTAAAATCTCCACTAATTTGAATCACTTTATAGAAATGTTCCGAAAACTCATATGCTATGCTCGATTCAACTATCCCTCTATGAAAAATAGAAAAGTTTGAATTTTGTAAACGTGAATACAATGCGAACTCTAAAGTTGAACAACAGTTAAGAAATGAACAATAAAATCTATGGTTAGAAATCCAATTACTAAATTTTATAAAAGTAATGTTTGAATCTACAAAAGAAAGTAGTATCTCCCCGTTAGGTTTCGTATATGTATGGCCCGCTAAATGGATAATATTCAGTACAGGGAATCTATCCAAAATTGTTCTAAATACATCAGTAGAGCATCCATGAATAGGAACAACCATTACATTCGGATCATTCGCAAACAAATCACAGATGTTTTGAATTTCATCATTTGCTTTGATATTATCTTCTTGTAAGTCTATCAAACTAATCGCCAAAACTACTTGTTGCCCCACTCCAGGAAAACCATCGTGAAGAAGTTGTAATTTTTCGTTTTCTAAAAAAATTCTCGAAACATTTATATAGGAATTCAAAATCTTTTTCCATTTAACTTTCGTTCTGTACTTCTCATTAGTTAAAAATTGAATTGTATTTTGTTGAAGAGACAACACAAAACTTCTCATAGCTACATAATCTTTTGAACTAACTTTTTTACGTAATACTGAGATACTTTCCCTGATGTTCTGCTCAACCAACATTTGATAATACTTCAATACTGATTCATCAGAGTCATTTTCATCTTCACTTTCATTAAATTTTGATTCCTGATGTATAAACGGCTCAAAAAAGTCAAAAATTGGCAAAATCACCGCCTCAAACTCAGGACTCTTTAATCTCTCACGAAAAGTTTCTTTTTCCATAATTCTTACTACAACTCCAACTATCTCTAATATTATATATTCTATCACAAAAATGCAAAAAAAAGCTATAACCACAATGGTTGCCCACTGTCATTATAACCTTTCGTCTACTCTACAAATCTACCTCAGTTCCCTCTAAGAATCTGACAGTTATCTGTCCATCCTCTGTAATTATAATATTATCCAATATCTGACACATCTCATGATAATCAAATTCCCACAAGGGCTTGTTTATCATTTCAGCCAACTTCAAACTATAGTGCTTTTCTAGCGGACGCTTTTCTTCTAGGATTTTGTTCCACTTTCCGTGCAACAAGTCAACATTCTCACTTAGTAGTTCTACAGCCATTACTACGGCTTTCTCTAACGTTTCTTCATCAATATAGTTGTTCTGGCAGCCAATCTGTCCTTTGACCCTATATCGATTGTTACATTGCCAAACCTTACGTTTACCTCGACTTGTAGTCCAATTTTTTCTACCAAATGCTGAACCACATTCGGCACAAAATACTTTTGTTGTAAAGTGATTGTTTTCTTTCTGCATGATATAAAATTGAAGCTTATGTTATTCTCTAAATCTCTTTCTTCTTGCTATTTCTAACTGAACAATCTCCCACTTCTCTTTATTTAAAATTGGTTCATGATTGTTTTCAATATAATATTGATTAACTTGCACATCATTAACAATTCGTTTCTTCGTCAGGAAATCAACGGTATAGGTTTTCTGAAGCAAAGCATCACCCTTGTATTTTTCATTTTGAAGCATTTTCCATATAGCACTTGGCACCACTTTGCTTTACCTGTGCAACCTGGTATTGCCTGTTCTCTTAACTCTTTGGAAATAAATTCTGGACTGTATCCTTCTAGAAATCTATCAAATATATACCTTACTACCTTTGCTTGTTCAGGGTTTATAATAAGATTTCCTTTTTCATCTTTGTCATATCCCATAAAGTTTGTAGTATTTACCTGAACTAGATCACGCTCAAACTTCTTACGAATTCCCCAAGTTGAGTTTTCTGAAATAGATCTTGATTCATCCTGTGCAAGTGACGATAGAATAGTTAGTAGTACTTCCCCTTTTGAATCTAAGCTATCAATATTCTCTTTTTCAAAAGTTACTCCAATACCTAGATTTTTCAGTTCTCTTACATACTTAATGCAGTCCAATGTATTTCTAGCAAATCTACTAATAGATTTAACTAAAATTCTGTCAATCTTACCTTCTCTACAATCCTGTATCAGTCGGTTAAAAGCTTCACGTTTTTTTGTATTAGTTGCTGAAATACCTTCATCTGCATAAATATCTACCAACTCATAATCTTCATGTTTTAAGATGAATTCACGGTAATAATTGACCTGATTCTCATAACTTGATAGCTGTTCGTCTTGGTCTGTAGACACTCGACAATAAGCGGCTACTCTGATTGTTTTCTGAATTTGAGATATGACTGTTTGCTGTAGATAACCGTAATGTTTTTCTCCATCTTCTATCCTTTCTAACACAATTACTGGTGAACTTAGTTTCCAATTTTCAATATCCCTTTCAGGGGCTCTCATACCTTTACATGACTTTTTTCCTTCTCTGATATATTTGGAACAACACCAAACAATCTTTTTCTTATAAGATACCTGTCTTTTTAATGTTGAACCACAATATTGGCATTTTAACATTCTGGAAAATTTATAGGTTTTATTTGTACCTTGGATCCGAGAACGGCTTTTCATTTTTACCTGAACCTTTTCCCATATTTCCTTAGATACAATTCCTTCATGATTATCTTCGATATAGTATTGTTTCAACTGTCCTTGATTTAATTTCTTTGGACCGTTTACACCATCATGAAAGTATTTTTGAAGCAGTAAAGAGCCTTTGTATTTTTCGTTTTTTTAAGATACTACAAATTGTGCTATTATACCATTTCTTTTCTGTTACAGTTGGAACCTTGTCCTCATTAAGCTTTTTAGCAATCCTATGTGTACCCATTCCTTCTAAATAACTATAAAAGATGGTTCTTACTATTTGCGCTTCTACTTGGTTTATAACAAGTTCACCTTTTTCGTTTAAATCATACCCTAAAAACCGTTTAGTATTAATGAGTAATTCTCCCTTCTGGAACTTTCTACGAAAACTCCACCGTTGGTTTCCGCTCATGCTTTGTAACTCTTCCTCAGCCAAACTTGCTAACACAGTCAAGACAACTTCACCTTCATTAGATAAGGTATGGATATTCTGCTCTTCAAAAAAGATATCAATACCAAGAGTTTTTAATTCTCGACTGATTTTAAGAACATTGATAAGATTTCTTGCAAACCTAGATATTGACTTAGTATGGATAACGTCAATTTGTCCTTTTCTACAAGCATCTAGCATAGTTTGAAAATCAGGTCTTTCATACTTTGAACCTGAAATCCCTCTGTCACAAAAAACACCCAAAAAATCAACATCTTCACGTTCAGCATACAACTTTTCAAAATAAACTTTTTGATTCTCTAGCGAATCAAGTTGACTTCCGTTGGTTGTCGAAACTCGAACATATGCACAAATTCTCTTTTTTCTTTTGTTATTCTTTGCTTCAATTTTTCTTATGTTCATTTTTCCCCAACAAGAAATTTTTACACACTATATATCCCTCTAAACGCAGTATTAGTCAAGTATTCAGCAATCAAATTATTTACTAAAATGTGCTTACAGATCCACTTGCCTAAATAGGTACTTTCAAGATAGATTTTCCCGGTTTTTAGAAAAAATCAAAAATCATGACCACCCGTCTAACGGGTGATTTGTTTGTCTCGCACCTAACAAAGTGAGACGGACTGATAGTCACATAATAAAAAAAGCAACTCACTGCTTTACTAATGAGTTACTTTTGTACTAAAATATTTGTTGCATAATTTCCTTAATAATCTGAACAGAATTATCAAATGAGATATCTTTAGCATACTTAAATTGGCGTTGATAACGAATCCATAGCTCTTTCTGANAATCAGAAATTTCAATTCCTCTCACTTGTTCTTCCCAATTATAAATAGTATCTTTACTTTTACGTTTTTCTGCCGTATTCTCCAGTGCATTTTTTAATACTTCAAGATTAATCTCTTCTTTTCTAAGTTTATACAAGGTGAAAAGATCATATCGATCACGTGGACGCGTCGAAGCTAGTCCCCTACTGATGATTGTTTCTAACTTTTCAGCAAGTACAGTCTCTAGATTATATGTCCATATCTTGATGCTTTCATTAGTAAAGATAGAAGTCATTGAATAAGTAATTTCTCTTGGTGTGATCTTATCACCAGTAGTAATATCAATAAAAACAACCTCCTTTAATGTATCAAAAGTTGCATTTAATTTTAATGAAAATCCTCCATATTCATCATCTTGGCGAATAGGTTCTAGCTTATCTACTGAAAATGAAAATCCATCAGTTTTAGAACAAAGAATCTCTTCAAAGATATGAATCAAATTTTCTCTGCTCATTTCGGTTCCCTTCAGAGTGACATCTAAATCCATTGTGGTTCGCTTATCTAGTCCAATCATTTGACCTATTAGATACCCTCCTTTTACAATGAAGGAATCTCTGTAAGAACTAGTAGAAATCATCTTTAACACTTGCTCAATTAAATAATGTTGTTGTACTTGTTGAGCTGGAATTTCCTTATCTTTTGAAATATTTTTGATTTTTGCTTTAAAGCTATTCGCATTTGAAAACATTAAGATAGCACCTCCGTATAAGATTGTAACTTATCAGTTACTTTAAATAGCTGGGCATAATAAAATAATTTGTGTAAATTAATTTGATTTTGTTGAAAATATTTTTTAAACGCTGGTGCAATAATTTGAAGATCCACCTGATGAACTGGTCTTAGACATTCAACCAAAACTCGTTCAATTTCATAAACTTTAATAAATTGACCAGGAAGACGCTCTATTTCAACAATTCCTTCACTATAGTGAGAGCGTAAGATAATAGGACATATATCTGCTTCCTTAATGTTTTTGGTATTCGTACCATAAGGAAAACTCATCGTCATGTTAAAAGGGATGGTCAAAGATAAACCATGTAACCAAAGTGCTGTCTCCAAAGAAAAGATTCCCTTTGGAAATCGATACTGAAGGACAAACCACTCATCTAAATAAATATCAGGTAAGCGATATAACCCTTTTTCTTCAGCATCGATTTTTCCTTCTGTAACCATTTTTAATAAGGTTTTGTAGTGTAAATTTTCATCTATTACTTGTTTAAAAGTTAAAAAACCATACTGATTGAAAGAGTTCATCAGTTTCTCTCTTTTATCAACCATATCATTCTCCTTTCTTAGAAATAAAATGCTAACATCTTCTATATATGTTAGCATTTTATTTCTTTAAAATCAATTCATTTAGTTTTTTTATTTCAAAATTAATCCATACGTAAGACGGACCAGCTATTATTAAAGAAAAAATAAGACATAGACTGATAGGTTCCACACTAAATGTAGACCCATACTGCCCCATAAGTCAGATTTATAGCGTACAAGCCCTAAAAACATCCCAAGTGAAACATACAAACACCAAGCTAGAATGGTTCCTGGATGATGTGCTAAGGCAAATAAAACACTTGTCAAAGCAACTCGAATATCTAATTTTCTAACAAAGTTCCATAAAATTTCTCGATACAGAAATTCTTCAACCATACTCGCATTGATTAAGAACAATAAAAATGAAAACCAAGGAACTTGATTTTGAAGGCCAATTAAGTTTGCTTGATTCGTGCTCCCTTGAACATGAATCAGACTAAAATATAGACTTATAATCAGTAGGCTAACGAATCCAATACCAAGCCATTTCATCCTAGATTTCATATTGACCTTATGAGCTTGTTTGCGTTGGCCATACATCCATAAAAAAGAAATGAGTGACGAACCATAGAGAATCTGTAGTATAGTTAACTCACCTATACAAAGAAATTTCAGTAAGTATAGAGATACCAATAGGACATTTACTTGTTGGAATATATAAACTGGAATTATTCTTTTCATAGTTACCTCCGAAATAAATCTTCATAATCTAAATCTAATACCTGCACAATCCTTTCTACCCATGGACTTTGAGGCATTCGTTGTTCCATCTTGTAGTGGCGAATCTTTTGATACAAACGATTCAATTCACTTGGATAGTGAAACTCTCCCGCAAACATTTTTCTGGTTAACTCAATCCAGCTGATATTTCTTTCAGCCAAAATAATGGACAAGTTCTCCCAAAATCGTTCAGCCATATTTCTTCTCCTTTAGTTAGATAAATAATGTGTTTGTGCCATGTAAATCAATTGTTTCGTATCTCTTGGCAATAAAGCTCTAGCCTCTTCCAAATTCAGATTTGGATAAACCCGCTTATTTGAAACCGCAAGAGGAAGTCTGATGGTTAGTTCAGGATTTTTTAAGATCATCTCAATGAAATCCGTTAATCTTAGATTGTCACGGTTCTTAAATCGTAATAAATTGGGAGATAGAAACTCAAAACAATCTGAAGAATAGCTCATCATCTCAATTAATTTATCCTTTGTCATTTCAGAAACTGAATGACAAGATACCTCGATGCCATAGTTTTGAAAGAAGTCTAAAAGAAGCTGATTTCTTTGGCTATTTTTACTTAGATAGAGATCAATCATGGGAGACCTCCCAAAGATTCGGTTCCATTTGATATTCTGAGACGATTAAGGAATCTAATAAATTTGAGAAGTTAATCGATTTCTTGTCTTCATCATAAGCTTTTACAGTTACTTGGGTTGTAAGTATTCCCTCTTTTCCCTCGGCTCGATAGCCTTGCCCATATAAAACAAAAACAAGATTCTGATTATCATCTACAAAGGCATCAGCTCCGTTCTTTATATCCTGACTTTCAAGGAATTCCATAATGTTTTGAAGATAGGATTCATAAAATAGTGGGTAATTATGTTTTTTATGGTAATCATCTAAAAATGTCACCTCAAACTCACATGGATAATTGGGCATCAAAAATATTTGTTCATCCAGCTGTCTGATTTCTGCATCATGTAATTCTGTTTCTAATTCATCACAATCTAGTATTGATTCTTTATTTAATGCTTTCATCTTTTTCCTCTATTTCTTTTAATTTCTTTGCGATTGCGGCAATCACAGGAACGGTTACACTATTACCAGCTTGTTTATAGAGCTGACTATTACTAGAGACTTTTCTAGCAGCTTCAAAAGCCCAATCAGGAAAGCCCTGCAGTCTAAAACACTCTTTAGGAGTGATTCGTCGTATCCTCAAACGGTAAAATTGCCCATCAATTAAGACACCAGCTACTTGGTAAACTTGTTTATCTTCTCCTTCATAGCTAGCCACTACTACTCCCATTTGCCCACTAGTTGTTAACGTATTCGCTATACCTTTTCCAACTCTACCACGACGATACTGAGAACTTGGTCTTTCTAAATTGATTGAATCCCCAATCTCTGCTTGAGCATATCCTTTTTTCGTTGCTTCCCGGACTTTTAAAAAATGGATTGGTTCTGGAATCAGTATTTTGGGAATTTTATCTCCACCTTGCATCGTAGTCAGTGTTGGAGATAAGCCCTCACTTCCATAGACGCGACCTGTTTCCTTAAAGCTAGTTGGTAAATCTCCAACAACGACAATACCATGGCGATCCTGAGTATTTAAAGTAAACATTGGCTCTTGATTATCCTTGAAACGTCTACCATTTTGTCTCTTTTCTAATCTGTCTGGTGTCATACAAGGAATCGCAACTTTAAATCCTTCTCCTTTTCCACGAACTAAGGTTGGCGCAAGACCTTCTGAATAATAGACTTTACCACTCATTCCACTTCTTGATGGATTCAAATTTCCTAGTACTTTCAAAGTCTCAGAGTTAGTTGCTTGACCTTCTCGTCTGAAAGGAAATAGGAGTCGGGTACCTTTCTTTCTAGAATGTCCGATAATAAACACCCTCTCTCTGTTTTGGGGAACGCCAAAATCCTTACTGTTAAGCACCTGCCACTCAACATTAAACCCCAACTCATCAAGTGTGGTAAGGATTGTGGTGAACGTCCGTCCCTTATCGTGATTGAGTAGGCCTTTAACATTTTCAAGAAAAAGAAAACGTGGTTGGATTTGTTTGGCCGCCCGAGCAATTTCAAAGAATAAAGTTCCTCTAGTATTTTCAAATTCCAATCGTCTTCCTGCGATTGAAAATGCTTGACAAGGGAATCCCCCACAGATGACATCGACTTTCCCTCTAAGTTTTTTAAATTCGTCATCTGAAACATCTCGTATGTCATGAAATTCTATTTCTCCTTCTGTTTGAAAAATGGACTTATAAGATTTCCTAGCAAATTTATCAATCTCACAAAATCCAATACACTCGTGTCCGACACTTTCCATTCCAAGTCGAAAGCCACCAATACCTGAAAATAAATCAATAAATCTCATTTCTTTATCACCCCTTTCTTATCGACTATCAATGTCCAAAAAGTCACACCACTTGAAATGACAATGAGCATAACTAATATCCACTCGATTGGCGACATTTAACCACCTCCTTTTCTAACACGGTTATTCCAAACAGAATACAAGCCATTAAACACAAATTCAGCAAGTACTTCCGCACGTCTAACAAAGCGAACATTGTCAAGAGCATACTGATAGATTCTCTCAAAATCCGTCATAGCAATTTCACTGGCTGTTTCAGAAAACCCCTCTCGTCTAAATTGATCTTGTACCAATCCCCAAATATAATCTCGATCATATTTTGTGACCTTTTCTACTTTTCTTTTCAAGATAGGTTGAGTATTCCTATCCTCCTCATCCTCAATAAATAAAGATTCAGTCTCACTAATTTCAGTCTCACTAACTTCAGTCTCACTAGGGGCTGAATATGAGACGGGGGCCGTTTCATTTTCAACCTGCCCTAGTCTTTTTTTAACACTAGGCCTGTTTGAACTAGCTACTGGGGTATAAGACAACTCCCCTAAATAAATCTTATTAGCTAGTCTCCCTTTCTCACTTGAAGACTGTTGGACTTCATCAATTAAGTCATATTCTTTAAGAATTTTTTTGATAGACAGTAATTTTGACTTCGAACAACCTAACAGTTTCATCAGTTTAGAGTTAGAAAATACTAAATAAACCGCTCCTTCTTCATCTATCCAACCACGACTGAGAGATAATTCTAAACGATCTTTTAAAATAGAATAAGCCACCTTTACTTCTAGTTTCATATCCATATATTTCTCATCCTCAAAAAGAATTTTAGGTAATTTGTAATACCGTTCTGAAGTTTGGTATTGATTTGCGGTAATTCGTTTCATAGCGCTCCTCCAAGTTCTTTGAGCATTAAATCTCCACTTGATTCCAATCGAACCAAGCCACTTTTTTCTAATTCAGCCATAAGAGAGATGGCTTCAACAATGTCAATTCCCATTTCACGTACTAAAAATGAAATGACAATATAGCGTGATGATTGTAATTCTTTTGTCATTTTTCCTCCAGAAAATAAAAAAAGGAGAACAATATTCAATTGTTCTCCACGATAAATTTGTTAAAAAGAAAAACCCTGCCAAATTAATTTTTGGTAGGGTTTTTGGTAGGAAACTAAATTAATTTATCAGTTTCTAAAATGTGTTCACGATTCTAAAAGGCTGATACTATAGTATTCCGAATTCTAATTGGTATATGCCTCTTATTTAAGAGTAACTGAAGCTCCAGCTTCTTCCAATTTAGCTTTGATTTCTTCAGCTTCTGCTGCTGCAACGCCTTCTTTGATGACACCTGGTGCACCATCAACAAGTTCTTTAGCTTCTTTAAGTCCAAGACCTGTGATTTCACGTACAACTTTGATAACGCCGACTTTCTTGTCGCCTGCAGCTGTCAATTCAACGTCAAATGAATCTTTAGCAGCTTCTTCAGCACCACCAGCAGCAGCTACAGCTACAGGAGCAGCTGCAGTTACACCAAATTCTTCTTCGATAGCTTTTACAAGGTCGTTCAATTCAAGGATTGAAGCTTCTTTAATTTCAGCAATAATGTTTTCAATGTTCAATGCCATTGTTATTTCCTCCAAATAAGTTTTTAATTTTATAATAGTTTTTTCCGTAGCTAGGCTACGCTGCGTAGCTTAAGATTAAGCTGCGTCTTCTTTGTTGTCTGCAACCGCTTTGACTGCAAGAGCAACGTTGCGCACTGGCGCTTGAAGTACAGAAAGGAGCATAGAAAGAAGTCCTTCGCGGTTTGGAAGAGTTGCAAGAGCAACGATTTCTTCTTTAGATGCGACAGCGCCTTCGATTGCACCACCTTTGATTTCAAGTGCTTCAGCGTTTTTAGCAAAGTCGTTCAAGATTTTCGCTGGTGCGATAACATCTTCGTTAGAAAATGCTACTGCAGATGGTCCAACAAATACTGATGCAAGATCTTCAAGACCAGCTTTTTCAGCTGCACGACGCAAGATTGAGTTTTTAATGACTTTATACTCAACTTCGCTTCCACGAAGCTCACGACGAAGAACTGTATCTTGCTCAACTGTCAAACCACGAGCGTCTACAACGACGATAGATGCAGCAGCTTTCATTTTTTCAGCTACTACGTCAACTAGTTCCGCTTTTTTAGCAATAATTGCTTCACTCATTAGTGTGTTCACCTCCGTAATTATTTTGCTTGGGGAATTTTTCCAAAAGAAAAACGCGCCCAAACCTAGACACGAAAGTACAATACGCTTCTTTTTACATGATACGTTTTGTCCTCGGTAGGATATTTATGAGTCGAGCTCCCCTACTGTCTTAGGCAGTTTTTTCAAACCGTATATAAGTATAGCATAGACAAAAAAAGAATGCAAGATTTTTGCAAACTTTTTTTGAATTTTTTTTAAATCTCTACTGTCAAAACTTTGCCTTGCTTAACCACCTGTTCTCCAGCGATATAAACATCATCAACATCACTGGATTTGACAGCATAAACCAGATGAGAGAGCATATTTTTCTGAGGTTGAAGATGGATTTTTCCTTGTGGTTGAATGACCAGAAAATCCGCTTGCTTGCCAACTTCTAAGCTTCCTATCTGCTTTTCCATTCCTAGAACCTTAGCACCTTCTATCGTCAGAGCTTTGAGGGCTGTTTCGATAGGAAATTGGCTAGCATCTCCACTCTTCATCTTCTGAAGGAGGGCTGCAGTCCGTCCTTCCTCAAACATATCTAGATTGTTATTGGAAGCAACCGAGTCAGTCGCAATTCCGACTGCTACTCCTGCTTTTTGCAGTTGGATGATGGGAGCAATCCCTGAGGCCAGTTTGAGGTTACTAATGGGATTATGGGCGATAGCCACATGAGAAGTTGCTAAGCATTCAATTTCCCGCTCGTTTAGTTCGACCCCATGAGCAAAGACAGAGAAATGATCTAAGTAACCTAGTTCTTCTAGAAAGGCGAGGGGACGTTTGCCATAGCGTTTCAGGATAATTCCTGATTCCTCCTTGGTCTCCGCCACATGGATATGGATAGGAATGTCCAGTTCTTTTGCCATATCTAAGCTCGCTTCCAGCAAATCTCTACTACAGCTATACGGAGAATGAGGGGCTACCATAACCTTGAAATTTGGGTTTTCATATCCTAAGATTTCCTCGATGATGGCTC
The DNA here is from genome assembly GCF_003943395.1 of Streptococcus oralis. Classification (GTDB taxonomy): domain Bacteria; phylum Bacillota; class Bacilli; order Lactobacillales; family Streptococcaceae; genus Streptococcus; species Streptococcus oralis_BF. The sequence continues at coordinate 23,323 of NZ_RJPJ01000002.1, forward strand.
GTGTTCTGCTTATGGTCTCATCAGTTGTTTCTGTCTCCGAAGAAAAGAGGGTCGGTGAGAAATAACAACGCATCTTAGATGCCTTGACTGCCTGATAAATTCTCTCAATATCCACACCATTGGGATTATACATATCGTTGAAGGTTGTTGTCCCTGACTGGAGCATCTCCGTCAGAGCCTCTTTGACTGCCTTGGTAGTCATGTCGGGAGTAAACTCAGCTTCTGCTGGCCAGATATAGTCATTGAGCCATTCATGGAGGTTGCTGTCATCCCGAATCCCTCGCAAACCTGTCATAGCAGAATGGGTGTGGCAATTGACCAAACCAGGCATAATCCAGGCTCCTTGATAGTCTATAATCTGCTCAGCTTGCTCTAAAATATCTGGCTTCTCTTGACCGACATAGACAATTTGAGAGTCCTTAACGGCTAAGACACCATCCAAATAAACATGGAAATCTTTGTCACAAGTCACGATATTTACATGATGATAGACTTTCATTGTTTTCTCCTTCTAAGACCCTGATTTTTTCTAGCTATTGTAACAAAAAAGTCACCCGAAGGCAACTTTTTTTGTCCATAAGATTTCAAAATAGAAAGGATTATTCCGAGCTAAAAGCTGCTGCTTTTTGCATTTGGTAATACTTGCCCTTTCTAGCCATGAGCTCCTGATGATTGCCATGCTCCACAATGTCACCATCTACCAAGACAAGAATCAAATTCGCATCCTGAATGGTTGACAAACGGTGGGCAATGATAAAGCTTGTACGTCCCTTCATGAGCTTGGCAAAGGCATCCTGTACTAGCACTTCTGTCCGTGTATCGATGGAGGAAGTCGCCTCGTCTAAGATAAGAATCTTGGGAATAGCCAGAAAGACTCGAGCGATGGTCAAGAGCTGGGCTTGCCCAACAGAGAGAGATTCTCCTGCATTTTTCAACTTGGTATCGTATCCCTGTGGCAACTGTTGGATAAAAAAGTCTGCGTTGGCTGCTTTGGCAGCAGCAATCACCTGCTCCCGACTGGCATCAGGATTTCCAAAGGCAATATTATCATGAATGGTTCCTTGCTTGAGCCAGGCTTCTTGGAGCACCATGCCAAACTGCTGTCTCAATGACGCTCGGGTATAGTCGTAAATGGAACGACCATCTAACAAGATATCTCCCGAGTTAATAGGATAAAAACGCATGAGGAGATTGATGAGGGTTGATTTTCCAGCACCTGTCGGACCAACGATGGCCACCTTGCTACCAGCTGGGATATTGATAGACAAGTCCTTAATCAAGATCTTCTCAGGATGGTAGCCAAAAGAAACATGTTTAAAGGAAATAGCTCCCTTGACTTGGTCACTGGTCAAGATTCCCTTACCTGTTTCAGCAACCTCAGGACTTTCTAAGACAGCATAAACACGCTCTGCACAAGCGAGAGCACTTTGCAATTCGGCTAGAACTGAAGAAATATCGTTAAAGGGCTTGGTGTACTGTTGGACATAGTTCAAAAAGGTCACTAAATGGCCGATGGTCAAGGTGGAACCCATCATGATACGATAAGCTCCCACTCCAGCTAGAAGAGCATAGATAAGCGCATTGACAAAGCGAGTCGAAGGATTGACCGTTGAAGAATAAAAGATGGCTGACTGAGAATAACCTGCGTAGTTGGAATTCGCCTCATGCAGTCTTTGGATAAACTCTCCTTGAGCATTAAAGGACTGGATAATGGTCTGCTGGCTAAGCGATTCTTCTATCAACTGAGTCTGAATCCCCCTTGTCTCTGTTTGCTTTTGAAAGAGGTGATAAGATTTCTTGGCAATAAACCGTGAAATCACCATGGACAGTGGCGTCAATAGCAAGACCAAGAGGGTCATGAGGAGATGAATTTGGAGCATGGCTAGAATACTAACCAAAATCATCAAGACACCAATGAAAAATTGGTTAAAAATCATGGTCAAGCCAGCTGCCAACTGTTCGATGTCTGTGATTACACGACTAACCATCTCCCCACTACCTTGCCTATCTACAAAGGCAATCGGTAAACGATGGAGTTTATGGATTATTCGCTCTCGCAAGTCTTTGGTATAAGAAAAGATTAGGCGATTATAGAGGAGAGGATTGGCCCATTGTACCAGCGTATTTCCTATGACCACCAAGATCATCTGAATGAAAATCTGCCAAAAAATTGGTGAAGAACCAGTCACGAGGACCTGGTCAATGACCTGCCCAATCAAGATGGGTAAGTAGATTGATAAGGCAACCTGAGCAATGGTTCCTAGAAAGGCTAGGAAAAGGAGGAAGGGGTGGCTTGCAAGGTCTTTAGCCAAACGTTTGAGCGTCTGGTTTGCAGTTTGTCGTTTCATGCTAGTCCTTCTTTCCATGTTGGGATGCATTGATTTCGTGATAGACTTGGCTAGTCTTCATCAAATCCTCGTGCTTGCCGATAGCTAGGAGCTCCCCTTTTTCCAAGAGGAGAATCTGGTCAGCCATCTGAAGTGTCGAAGTCCGTTGAGAAATCAAGATTAAGCTCGTGTTAGGTAAATTCTCTCGGATGGCTTTCAAGAGATTGGACTCAGTGATGGTGTCAAGGGCTGAGGTCGCATCATCTAGGATGAGAAATGGAGCTTGTCGCAAGACTGCTCGTGCGATAGACAGCCTTTGTTTTTGTCCGCCTGAGAAATTTCGCCCTCCTCCCTCAACTAGGGCATCCAAAAGTCCTTCCTTTTCACTGACAAAATCCTTAGCTTGCGCAATCTCCAAGGCCTGCCAGAGTTGCTGGTCAGACACTTCTCGATTGAAACCCAAAGTCAAGTTGGAACGAATAGTTCCCTTAAAGAGTTCGACCTTTTGGGGCACATAGGCAATCAAAGACCGCCACTGCTCAAGATTACGAGGACTACGTCCATTTCGATAAAGGTCAATGCTCCCCTTGTCTACTGGATAGAGTCCAAGTAAGACTTGCACCAAGCTTGATTTACCTGAACCAGTTCCCCCGATGATACCAAGAATTTGCCCTTGCTTCATAGCAAAGGAAATGTCTCTCAGAGAAGGCTGGGCCGCATCAGGATAGGTAAAGGTTAATTCTTTGACTTGCAAAACCTGATCACCGGTAACTTCTTTTTGTTCTAATTCTGAATGGATATCTTCTGGAGCTTCGGTAAAGACTTCCTCAATTCGCTTGGCTGAGATGTAGGACTGGTTGAGAGAATTAATCAGCATAGCTAGCTTAACCAATTCCACCAAGATCTGCAAGAGGTAGTTGATAAGGGCGATAAGAGCACCTTGACTGAGTAAACCTCCTTGAATTGAAATATAGTCCTGCCAGATGATGACGAGAAGAGTTCCATTAACAATCAAATAGGTCAGAGGTGTTAACAAACTAGACCAGAAACCTGTCTTTTCTTGCAATCTAGCATAAACTTGGTTAAGAGTTTGAAAAATCTGTAATTCTCGTTTTTCTTGCCCAAAGGCACGAATCACCCGCATCCCTTGTAATTGCTGGCGCGTTTCCTGAACCAGCTGATCCGTTTTCTTTCTGAGACTACTGTAGAGAGGATTGACCAAACGAGAGAGCCCTACAATGACGATTGTTAAAAAACCAACCATAACTAAAAACCAGAAAGTCAGCTCAGCCGAGATGCGATAGGCCATAAAGATAGCCCCAAAAACGATAATGGGCGCTCGCAAAAAGAGACGCAGAAACTGATTAATACCAGTCTGTATCTGGTAGGTATCAGAAGTCAAGCGGGTTACCAAGCTAGAAGTTGTCAAACGGTCTCTGCTGTCCTTAGGTAAAGAAAGAATATGACGATAGAGGTCGTTTGTCAATTCCTTGGCAAAACCTACCGCTGCCTTGGCTGAATAAAATTGAGCAATCAAGGCTACTAAAACGCCAATCACTGCAAAGATAAGGAGTAGGCCAATCTGCATCCAGAGGTACCCTTGATCTGCCTGAGGTAAAGATTGGTCAACAATCCCAGCAATCACCATGGGAACCAAGAGTTCAAAAACAGCTTCTAGTAACTTGAACAAGGGAGCTAAAATGGATTCTTTGATATAGGGTTTGAAGTAAGATAGTAAGTGTTTCATAGATCCCTTCTATTCTTATTCTGGAAATGAAGAAAGTGGGAAGACCCACCCTCTCAGTTTTATTTGTTTAAGTAAGGCAATAGATAGCCATATCCTGCTTTTTCCATCTCATCCTTGGCTACAAAGCGCAAGGATGCAGAATTAATACAGTACCGCAGGCCACCTAATTCCTGAGGTCCATCTGTGAAAACATGACCCAAGTGAGCATTTCCTGACCGAGAACGAACCTCGATTCGCTCCATTCCATGGCTCAAATCCTTGTAATAGTGAATCAATTCCTTGGAAATCGGACGGCTAAAACTTGGCCAACCACAACCTGAAGCAAACTTATCCTTGGCAAAAAAGAGTGGCTCCCCTGTCGTGATGTCTACATAAATCCCCTCTTCAAAAGTTTGGTCATAAGCATTACTAAACGGAGCCTCTGTAGCAGCTTCTTGCGTAACACGATAAGACTCTTCAGTTAAGCTTTCCTTTAACACCTCTTGACTAGGCTTTTCATAGTTGGCTGCGTCAATCAATGGCTTCTCAGCATCGGTCACATCGATATGACAATAACCGGAAGGATTTTTCTTGAGATAGTCTTGATGGTAGTCTTCAGCTAAAATGTAGTGGCGAAGTTTCTCCACTTCTACTGCAATCTTTCGACCCAGCATACGCTCCTGCTCCTGCACCACTGTGTAGATAGCAGGCAAGTCTGCTTCATCCTGATAGTAGATCCCCGTTCGATATTGGCGACCACGGTCATTCCCCTGCTGGTTAATAGACAAGGGATCAATGACACGGAAATAATAAAGCAAAATCTCTCTGAGTGACACTACTTTCTCATCATAAATCACTTGAACAGTCTCTGCATGGTCTGTTTCCTTGAGCAACTGGTAATTGGTCGTTTCGACTTGGCCATTAGCGTAGCCGACACTGGTTGCTAGCACTCCAGAAATACGTGAAAAATACTCCTCTAAGCCCCAAAAACAACCACCTGCTAGATAAATTTCTGCCATCTTCGTTTCTCCTTTATCAAGTTCTTTGACTAGACTTCTTTTCAAAAAAAGGATAGGAAGCCCTTTAATCAAGACTTTCCCCATCCTATCTTCTATTCTTTATTTTGCTTCAACACGAACACCTTGGGTATCAACTTTCAAATCATGAAGTTTGCCTTTGAAAGACTGCTTTTGCAATTCTGCCTTAATCGCCGGCATCTTGTCATGAGAAGCCAGAACCATAACTGTCGGCCCTGCTCCAGAGAGATAGGTCGCATAGGCTCCATTCTCTTTAGCTACTTGCTTAATCGTCGCAAATTCACGGACCAGACTTTGACGATAGCGCTCATGGAAGAGGTCTCCCTCAATTGCTTGACCAGCTGTCACCATGTCTCCTGCCAACAAGGCTGCAACCGCCACATTGGCGATAGAACTAGCCGCAACAGCTTCCTTGTAGGACAATTTCTTAGGCAAGACACCACGGCTATCGCGAGTGCGCAATTCATAGTTAGGAATATAAGCTAGAAAATCACACTCTGGGAAGTCTGCCACAATCGCTGAAACATTTCCTTCAACGGAGCTGGCAATAACGAGATTACCGTAAATTGCTGGAGCTACATTGTCAGGATGCCCTTCAATCTTGGTCGCCAGCTGCAATTTGTCATGATCAGATAAGTTGAGATTCCCCAGTTGGTTAGCTAGTTCGATCCCAGCAACAATAACCGAGCTAGAAGAACCCAAGCCACGCGCCAAGGGAACATCACTGGTCATTTTCAAACGTCTTGGTTGTATGTCTGGCGCAATTTGCAAGGCAATCTTGAGTAAAAGGTTGCGCTCATCGTGGGGAATCCATTTGCCAATCTGGTGTTCAATCAACCACTCATCCCGTTCTTCACAGACCTCAATTTGAAGATACTTGGTTACAGCTACACCGACTGAATCAAAACCTGGCCCGATATTGGCACTGGTTGCAGGTACAATAATCTTCATCCTATTCTCCTAACACCTTGAAGGTATTCAAGAGGTCAAATTCTGAAGCTTTGGCTAACTCTGCTGAAACATTCTCAAGCTGCGCTTTATTAATCTTATGAGTGATAATCACTACACGCGCCTTGTCACCCTCTTTGCCATCTTGGAGGATTTGCTTGAAGGAAATATCTTGAGCATTAAAGATTTCAGCAAGTTTCAAGACCTGACCTTTTGAATCTGGTGCCAAGATTGAGAAATAGTAGTTTGCTTTGACATCTTCTGGATTAGCCAAGACCAAATCACGGCTGTATTCGTTGAAGTCTTTACCAATGGTACCATCATTCAAGCGACGAACGATACGGACAATGTCCGCTACAACACTTGTTGCAGTTGGTTTTTGACCCGCACCTGGTCCGTAGTACATAGATTCACCGATGCCGATAGACTCCACAAAGACTGCGTTCATTACCCCATTCACACTGGCAAGTGGATGTGCTTTAGGAAGGAAGGTTGGAGTCACTTCTGCAGCAATACCTGAAGGAGTTTCCTCGATAGAACCAACCAATTTCACTACATAGCCAAGGTCTTGGGCTACAGCTACATCTTCTGGTGTGATGTTGCGGATTCCCTTGTGGGCTACATCGTCAAAGGCAACCTTCATACCAAAAGCAAACTGGCTCAAAATCACCATCTTGTAGGCTGCGTCAATCCCATCCACGTCATTTGTAGGGTCGCTTTCTGCAAAACCAAGTCTTTGCGCTTCAGCCAGAGCATCATCATAAGACCAGCCTTCTTCGACCATCTTGGTCATCATGAAGTTGGAAGTTCCGTTAACGACACCAAGAACGCGCGTGATTTTATCAGAAGCCAATGAATTTGCTAGAGTGCGAAGAATTGGAATTCCACCAGCAACAGCTGCTTCGTAGTAAAGTGCTACATTATGCTCTTTAGCGATTTCTAACAATTCTGCACCATGGACAGCCAAAAGGTCCTTGTTAGCAGTAACAACGTGTTTTCCAGCTTCCAAGGCACGAGTGATAAAGGTTTTAGCTGGTTCGATACGCCCCATCAATTCCACTACAATGGTAATATCTTTGTCTGATAAAATATCATCTACATTGGTTACAAAGTTAAAGTCATTCCCTGCTGCAAGCAAGCGATTCTTTTCATCTTCATCCTTGACCAATACCTTGGCTACTTCAATCTCAGAATGAGCTGATTGGATGATTTTTTCTCCATTTTCCTTTAGGAGGAATGGCACACCACTTGCAACGGTACCAAATCCAAGTAAAGCAATTTTAACTGTCATGTTTGTCTCCTAGAAATTTTCTGATATAGCCATTATAACAGAATTTTGTGAAAATTCCTATTATAGTAAATCACTATTTCAGTCTAGTAAAGAAAAAACGAATCTCATGATTCGTCTTTCTTGATAAATGAAAATTGATTTTAAAAATTATGAACGAATCTTTTGCAGATTAAGAACTGCATCGTGATTGATCAAGATTTGCCCATACTCTTGCAAAACTGAACGACTGATATCACTGTCGTCTGCAAACTCACGCATACGAGCCAAGAGCCAGGCTGGATATGGACTTGGATGATTTTCCACATCGACTAAGATTGTCAAATAGTAGTGTCCATTCATCTTATAGAGTTCAGATGTTTCCATCTGGTAGTTAACCGTCTTTGCAAAAGCAACTACGTCAGCAAGGCTTGCAAAGTGCAAGATATAGTAGATATAAGGTTCTTTCTTACTCTCAGTTTCCTTTTCTGTTTGCTCTTGCTCTTCTTCCTTTGCTTCGACCTGTTCTAGAGATTGGATAGCCTCAATATCGCCCTTGGTCTTATCTGCAATGCTTTTTTCCAAGGTTTTGAGAAATTCATCCGGCGACATTTGAGCTAGTTCTTCCATGTCGGGTAGATCCGCCAAATCATCAAAATCTAGATTTTGGTCAATCTTAGACTTGGACACAAAGACGTCGACCTTATCAGGTTTTGGCGTCACACGAAAACTCAGCATGCCACTGTCCAAGAAATTGTCTGGCATCTCTAACTCATCTAAAATAGCATAGAAAAACTCTTCGGTTTTTTCCTGAGGAACGAGAAAGTCTGCAATTTCCATCCCCCGATCCATCAAATCATCTAAAGTCATCGTGATTTTCAGTGTTGTATCACTAATTTGTTTCATCTTCATATCTAGTAACCTCTTACTTTCAGTCTATCTATTATACTAGATTTTTACGATTTTATCAAAAGAATAAAGCTGGAATGTGATATAATACTAGAGATAATGTTACATTTAAGAAAGAAAGTTCAATGAAAAATATAAAAGTTAATGCATTGGCTAGCTTGCTGGTCAATATCCTCAATATCGTTTTTCCACTGATAACCAACCCTTATCTGACGCGAATTCTCAGTAAATCCAACTACGGTTACTTCAATACCGCCAATACCTGGGCCAGCTTTGTCATTCCACTAGCAGCCTTTGGAATATACAACTACGGGATTCGTGCTATCAGTAAGGTTAAGGACGACAAGAATAAAATCAACTATGTCTTTTCTAAGTTGTTTTATATTTCGGTTTTCACTTCTCTAATTACGACTGGTATCTACTTCCTCTTTATCTTCTTCGACACCAGCATTGTGAACCTAAAAGTTCTGTACTACATCCTAGGGACCCAAGCACTCTTCCAATTTCTCAATATCGAATGGATGAACGAGGCTTATGAAAATTATGCCTTCATCCTCTATAAGACATTGATCATCCGGATTGCCATGCTGGTTGCTATCTTTACCTTTGTTAAAACTGCAGATGATATCGTTCCTTATGCTATCGTTATGACAGCAACCACTATCTTCAACTACCTGCTCAGTTTTCTTTGGATTAAGAGAGAAGTTTCCTTTGTTAAGATCAGTCTTGTTGAATTAGTCAAAGCATCTAAACCGCTCTTAACCATGCTACTCTTAGCGAACGCTAACATGCTCTATACCTTGCTTGATAGAATGTTTATCACCAAGGGACCTGATGAAAACTACATTTCTTACTACACTATTGCTTCCAGCATTGTCATGCTAATAGCCAGTGTCTTAAGTGGGGCTCTCAATGTGAGTATCCCACGTCTCGGCTACTATCTCGGCAAGAAAGACTACACCTCTTATAAGAGTCTTCTAAATCAAGGGGCTGCCCTCTTTTACTTCCTCATCGTTCCAACCAGTATTGGGATTATGGTATTAGGGAACTACGCGGCAGTTATCTACTCTTCTGAAAAATACCTCGAAGCTGGAATCGTGACTAGTGTTTTCGCCTTTCGTACCATCATCTGGGCTATCGAGTTGATCCTTGGTAAACAAATTATCTTTATCAATGACCACGAAAATCGCTTGACTGCCTTTTACTTCCTTGGTGGTGGAGCCAATATTCTCTTCAACTGCCTCTTGTATTTCAATAATATTTTCGCACCAGAGTACTATATCGCTACGACCATTCTTGCGGAGACTATCGTCGTTCTCTTGGAAATTCGCTTTATCCAGAAACACCAACTGATTGATTTGAAAGAAATCTTTGCTACTCTAACACGCTATACTATTGTGTCCCTTGGATTCATACCTATTTATTTTGCTTTTAAATTCCTTTTCCAAGTCAACTCTTACACAGTCAACTTCAACATGATTCTCATGGTTCTCTCAACTGTTGCGGCTTGTGGTATCTATTATCTCTTGACACTCTTTATCGCCAAAGATAAAACACTCCACTATGCTCTGAACTTAGTACTTGCTAAGCTTAAAAGAAATTAAAAGAACACCCTACTGATAGATAAAAATCTATTAGAAGGGTGTTTTCTTTTTTATTCTTTCTTGACAGAAGCATTGGCTTCTGGACTTGAACCTTGTTTTTCTTGTTCAACAAGATTAGAATTTGTTTCTTGGTTCTGTTCTTGCTTGTCTACTTCCCTATTGTCAATAGCATCAGCTGTCTTCCAAATTCCGTCTTCGTTTACCTTGTAGCCATCAGGTGTGGTGGCATTTTTCAGTAAAGCTCCGTCCGTTTGGAAATAGTACCAGTTACCATCAAGCTGTTTCCAACCTGTTTGCATAGCTCCGCTCGGACCAAAATAGTAGGTCTGAGCATTCACCGTATGAAGACCGATCAACATGGTTCCACTTTCTTTTTCAAGATAATACCACTTGCCTTGATCTTTGATCCAGCCAGTCTTCATGGCGCCGCTTGGTTGGAAGTATCGATACTGACCGTCAAGCCATTTCCAACCTGTCTGCATGGCACCCGATGTGCTAAAGTAGTACTGTTCTCCATTTACTGCATGAAGACCGATCAACATGGTTCCTTCCTTGGCTTCCAGATAATACCAAGTGTCTCCATCTTTAAGCCAGCCAGTTTGCATGGCACCTGAAGCGGCATAATAGTGCCAACCATCATTTGCCCACTGCCAACCAACTTGCATGATTCCTGAAGACTTAAAGAAATAGTTCTTTCCATTAATTTCTTGCGATCCGACTGCCATGATACCTGTTTCTGAATCTAGATAATACCAAGATTCGCCCGTTTTTAACCAGCCCGTCTTCATGGAACCAGAGCTAGTATAATACTGCCAACCCTTATCCTGCCATTGCCAACCAGTTTGCATGGCACCATTTGCCTTGAAATAGTAACGAGAGCCATTGATTTCTTGATTTCCAGTTAACATGATACCATCTTTATCTAAATAATACCATATATCTTTATCTTTAATCCAACCAGTTTTCATTGCTCCAGATTCTGCATAATAGTTCCATTGTCCATTGACAGAAACCCAGCCTGTTTGCATGATACCTTCTTGATTAAAGAAATAAGTTGTTCCATTTATAATTTTTTTACCAAGTGAAGGGACTCCATTCTCATTGTAATAGTACCAATTTCCTGATACTTTTTTCCAACTAGAAGGTTTCCCATTAGATTGAAGAGCACCACTATTAGTAAAGAACAGTTTCTTACCGTTATAGACCTGAAGACCTGTCAGCATCTTACCATCTTTATCAAATAGATATTGTTGCCCATCGATTTCTAGAAGTTCATTATAACTTCTTGCCCCACTTGATGTGATGTAATACCAAAAACCATCTTGTTTAAACCAACCAGCTTCCTGCATTTTACCATTACTATTTAGATAATACCAGTTGCCCTCAATCTTTTCTCTTTCATCAACTAAATGAAGCCATTTATTAGCCTGCATTTGTCCCTTACCATTGAAGAAATAGTAAGCCCCATCAATTCGCTGCCAACCAATAGCCATCTGATCATCAGACAAGCGATACTTCCAGTAACCATCTTCTGTATACCAAGCTTTTGTAACCGAAGGAATATCTGGAAAATCGTTTGAAACATTGGCAAATCCTGTTTGACTGATGGTAAACACAGTCGCATCCTTGGTCTGGCTAGAAGCATGAACTACCTCAATACCGTGCTTATTAAGATACTCTCTAGTTGTGGCAAGATTGGCATCTGCAGCTGACGTGTGAACTACCATACTTGGTGACAAGTAATCTAAAAAAGGAATCGTATTCGATATTTTGGCATCATAATGATGGTTCCATTTCATCATATCGACTTTACCAATTTCAGGACCTAACTTATCCTCTGCACCCTCAGCATTATCCAAGTCACCACCGAGATAAATCTTTTTACCCGCTACAGTTACTACAGCCACAATCGAATTGGAATTATCATCATAAACTCTCTTGAGTTTGCCATCACTGTCATATTCGTTTTTATAGTTATAAAGCTGAATATCCATGTCACCTAAAGTGAAGTGACTTTCCTTCTCAGTAATATCTTGCACAAGAGTTACGCCACGCTCTAGAGCTGTCTTGATAGCATTGTCATAATTAAAAAGATTGTCCCACAATCGCCATTTTGATGTGATGCGCTCATCTGAGTATCTCTTCAGATAAAATCTATCTACAGGATAACGTTTTAGAACTTCATCCGCAGATCCAATATGGTCACTATGGACATGAGTTCCTAGAATAAAATCAAGTTTCTTGATACCAAGCTGTTGCATATGGCGGAAAAGGCGATCTTCTAGCACTTGCTCATTTCGATTAGAAATTCCCATTCGATTTGGGTAACGTGGATCTTCATCATCTGGAAAATCATAGTCTTCTCCCATGTCAATCAAGGCATAATGACCATTACTTTCTAGAATAATAGCATCACTTCCAGGAACTCCTTTGGTATTGATAAAATGGATTCGGTTGCTTGAAGTATCTGCCTGAACTGCGGGTATCAAGAGTCCAGAGACGAGCAACAAGACTAGGGGAATAAATACAAGGGTTTCTTTTATCTGTTTCTTTTTCATATAAACCACTTCTTTCTTTGATAGCGGAAGCTAGGATGGAAGATTCATCCTGGTAGCAACTTTTCTAGCTCCTTTCCGTCATTATAAGACAAAAAGAGGGAAGGAGAAGCCTGATTGTCACACTAGAATAGGGACTAGAGTTAACAAGGAAGAACTTCACCATCCCCTCTTTTCTTGTATTTCCAAGTTTACTTTTTCAAAAGTACTTTAGCCAATTTAGCATCATTTTGTTTGTAAATCGGATTTTCTTTCCAGTTGTAGTGGGTATTAGGGATTTCAAAATCCTCTCCATACAAGTGACTAATGTATTCTCTTGTATTTTCTGGAACTTTTACTAGAATCTCTTTAAAACTGCATTCACTTAGTGCTGTAAAAGGCAATTCATAATGGTAGACTTCATATCTTGTAGGATTTCCCAAGGCATTTGTCATATAGAAAATAGTATCTGAGGAGATGGTATTCTCCTTTTTATCATAGACAATAAAATCAACATTTAGTCCCTTGTAACTATAGGACAACTCTACAAGCTTATCATTGTAATAGAACTCTTTGGTTCTAACGAAGCCTTTCTCCAAAAGAACTTTCTCATCCCTTAAAAAGGCTTCATAGTCTGGGATAATAATCCCAAAGTCCATATCTAAATCATGCGGAATCAAATCATTTTCTCTGTAGAAACCAAGTAAAGTCCCAAAATCTAACCAGATATCATAGGATTTCAGATCAGATTGATAGATTGCCTTTAGAACATCTTCAAAGTTTTCTTTGAGTAAATTGCTTCTCTTTGAATCCAAGTCGATATTGGCTTTTTTATTTAAACTTTTGATAATAGGTAGTTTTTTAACCAGGTCTTTCTTATCTCCTAAGAGACTGGCTAAACTTCTTTTTAACCATTGTAACACCTTCTATCCCTCCTTTATGTATGCCAGGAAGTCATCATGCTTCACTCGTTTTTCTAGAGGCGGAATTTCCATAAAGTCATCCCCGTAGATGGCAGAAAGGATTTGCTGATAGGCCACAGGAATTTTGTAAACTCTATCTTCAAATGGACTGTCAATCGTTGTATCCAAGAAGGACTTGTCAAACTTCGTAGAAACTCTCTTGTTCTCCATAAGATAGTCAATGAAGTCTCCATCTTTTTCTTGAATAGATAGGATATTCATTTTTTGATTCCAAGTTTTGACACGAGTCAGACGGAATACAAGGACAAGTAGATATCTGACGATATTCATGAGTTTTGCATTCTTATTATGGATGCCATAAAGGGTATAGACTGATAAACGACGGTAAGTATCTAGTTTTACCATGTCTTTGTTAACATCAGCATAATAGTCAAATGGGAAAACATCCACACAAATTCCTAAATCGATATCATTTTCGATATAGTTGTTATCATAGACTGTTCGCGCATCATATACTCGGTAAAATGGGTAAGGGTAACGACTGTCATTTTCCCAAGAAACCACTTTGTAGACAGGGTCATTATCTTGCAGAATGGCTTGATACAATTTGTCGTATTCATCGCGTTTCAAAGAGATATCAATATCGTCATCCCAAGGAATGTAGCCCTTGTGTCTCACTGCACCCAGTAAGGTTCCATATGCCAGTGAATAGTTGATGTTCTCTTTTTGACAGAGATTGTGGATATAATCCATGACACCTAGTTCAACTTCTTTGATCTCTGATTCGTCTAGCTTTCTGTAGCCATCTCTTTTTTTATAAAGAACAGAGAAATAGTAGCCTGAAATCACAAACAAGATACAGCCCTGTAGTGAAATTCCATAGAAGGTTGAACTCAAGAACAAGTTAGAAATGAGAATAACAACAGTCATCAACAGAATGGTAATCAATTCATGATTGTGGCGACCTTCTTGAAGGTCTTTTTTATATTTCTTAAGACTTGAAATAATGAAGGAAAGCATGAAGATAGCCAGCGGGATAAAACCTGTCAGACCATCATAGAATAACAACTCAAGGTAGCCATTATGAGTAAGGTAGTGCTCCTTGATGATGTAGGCCGAAGCATCATACTCTTTACCTAACTCATACCAGTTTCCACCTGAATATCCAAATAAGGGACGTTTAGGGATAAAGGAAGCTGTTGACTGCCAAATGGCAAAACGGTTATTAGAGATATTTTCTTCGCTGGTGTCTGTTCTCTCAAGAGAAAGATTCTGATCCCCAATTTGACCTTCTGCTTTTTTCTTTTGGATTTCTGCAGAATTGGCTTTTAAATACATATCGCTACTATACTTTACACCATTGTAGCTTACAAATACTAAAGCAACTGTCACAACCACTGTGATAAGAGATTTCCCTTTTTTACTCCAGTCTCCTTTCATCAAGGCATAAAGAAAGGCTACTACCACCAAACAGATATAAGTTGTTCTTGAGCCAGATAGCACAATATAGGCAAAATTCAAAAGGATAGATGAAATAGCTAACGTCCTAATGATTTTATTGTAGAAAGACAAACGCATCCACAAGTAAATAATGACCATCAAAGAAATAATAGAGAGATAGTTGGGACTGGCTAGGATTCCAAATAGACGAGACTCTACAAATCCTTGGCGAATCAATAAGCCCTTGTAATCAAATACGCGGTAACCTTGCAACATGAAGAATTGCCAAATTGAGACAAGAACACCTAGGGTATTTGCGACAGTGATGACTGAAAAGAAGACATCAAATAGAACACGCGCTTTTTTCACTGTGAAAGACTGAAAGACAGGATAGAGTGCAAAGAAATAGATGAAAAAGACGACTAAGTTCTTTATGTTTGTTGAAAATCCATACTTTACAACTAAGACCGCGGTCAGGATATTCATTATAAAAAAGAGAATCAAATACTCAATTTTTCTGACAGTCAGATAGGCTTTTTTGATAAAGAAATTATAAAGTCCCAACAAAACGCCCATGAGGGTCATGCCAAGGGTGACAAATTTATTGGCCGAGATTGGCTGAAGTGGGACAATCAAGCCTGCCATACAGTAAAAAGATATAACTGATAAAAACAGCAGATTGATTTTAAAATAGTTTTTTTCAATAAATGAAATCATTGTTTCTCCTAACGCTTAGTTTGTGCAAGCAAGATTTTCGTATACAATTTTCGACTCAGGCACAAAGCTAAAAAGCTCACTTTTCTTGCTCTTGTAAAACGACTATCTGAAAGAATGTTCTTTGTGTTTTTCTTTAGATAGGCAATCAAACGGTCTTCTAAGACCTTATCCTTGAAATCTGCATCAACCAAGAGCCTATCCAATACATAGAAGTAAGCCCAGTTTAAACGCATGGTTGCAACAGCTGCTAGTTCAGGATAATTCTCTCTGATAATATTTGCGTTTTGCTCATAAGCCTCAATAACGTTTAAGAATTTCAAGGAGAATTTTTGAGTCGTGATACTATTTTCACGGTGAACATAGTAGTATTTTTTTTCATTTGTTGCAACAACCTTGCGACAGTGATGAATCAAGGCAATCATGATAAAGGCATCTTCTGCTATTTTGCCAATTTCAAATCGTAGGTGTTCAAAGAGTTCTTTTTTATAAAGTTTGTTGACAGCTGTGACCGAGAGGATTTTAGCTTCCATAACCATTTTAATGGCTTCTTGGGGAGTTAATTCCCAAGTCTGAATCGCTGCAACTTGCTTTTCTGGCATTTGGTGGTAGACATCATAATGTCCACACATAGAAAGATCAGCATTGGTTTCTAGCATTTGACGGTAAAGGGTCTCATACATATCTTCGTCAATGTAGTCATCACTATCGATAAAACCAATCAAATCAGAACTCGCCTCTTCAATCCCTCTATTTCGAGCGTCAGACAAGCCACCGTTTTCTTTGTGAATGACACGAATCCGTTGATCTCTTTGAGCTAATTGATCACACAGTTCTCCACTAGTATCCGTTGAGCCGTCATTGACAAGAAGAATTTCCAAGTTGGTATAGGTCTGTTTTAAAATGGATTCGACACACTTCTCCAGATAGGCTTCTACATTGTAGACTGGAACGATAACGCTTATTTTTTCTCCCATCATGCTCCGTATTCTCCCTTGTACTCTGTGTAACTCTTGTCCATGTCTGCTATAATGGCATCATGATGCGGTACTTGCTTGTCTGCTGGTGGTGGTGTCATATAATCCCCAAAAGCAGTGCTGAGATAGGCATCATAGCCGACTGGGATGGGCATCTCAGTTCCTTCAAATGGCAAGAAGAGATTATCTTCAAAGGATGCGATTGGGTACTTGTTTCTCATGTAGCCAGGACCTGAGCATAATTCCGTGATTCCATCACTCTCTGATAAAGTGTACTTGGTCATTTCTTTCTCAGCTTTTTTCCAAATGCGATAACGTAAAGATTTTGGCGTCAGGCCGAGTAAGATGCGACTTCCCCATTTCATGACTGCACCATGCTTTTCTGGGACAGTTTGGGCGCAAAAGAGTGAATAGATCAAGGCCCAGCGGACTTGTTTCTTACGCTCAGCTGGATTTTTAGGATAATAATCTAAAGGCAAAACATCCAAGGCTAAACCGTGTGGCAAATCCAAATCCTTTTGATAAGGCTTGATACAAGTTGTTTCCTTATCACGAATGGTAATAAAAAGGTTACGATCTACAAAATCCTTGTGACTCTTTGACAAAAAATAACGTTCATCTGCATAACGAGGCCATAGTTCAACTAATTTTTCATAGTCCTTGCGAGGCATGAAAAAGTCTAGGTCATCATCCCAAGGAATGAATCCCTTGTTACGAAGGGCACCAATAGCCCCTCCACCACAGAGATAGCACAACAAGTCATGTTCTTTACAAAATGCGACGAAATATTCAGCCATTTCCAGACTACGAGCCTGAATCGCTTTCAAATCACTCATGTCTCTCCTCTTCTTTTCAAAAACGAGTTATATCGTTTTATTATACCATAAAAAAGCCTTAAAAATCCATCAGAGAGTAAGAAAAATCAAAGCCTAAACCACTTTTTTACTAGTGATTCAAACTTTGATTTTCTTTATAAGAGTTTTCTATCTCATTCCCATTTGGGCGAGTTTTGTCTTGTATTTATTTTGGTCGACAAGGAGAGCCTGCCCTCCATAAACATCGTAGTCATCTACCCAGTCACCAAGTTCGGGAACAGTTAATCTTTCGATACCATTCTGAGCGCCTTCTATGACAGATAAACCATTGGTCAATAAGAAGCTATACGGTAGATTGGTTGAAGTCATTCCAAAGACCTTTCCAAGCGCCTCTGAACCTGTAAAGAGTTTGGTCGGGTCTTTGATTTGCTCAAGAACAGCTGACATGACCTGCTGCTGACGTTTGGTACGACCATAGTCTCCTTCATCATCGTCACGGAAACGGGCATAGTTAAGTAAGGTTGAGCCATTCATTTGTTGCTTGCCAACACGAATCGTTTGAGTTGGTGATTCGGTTTCTGTTGCATGAAGGTCATCTCCAACTGTGGCTTCTGTCAGAGGCTGACCATTTAACGTTGAAAACTTAGCGTCTATAGTCACTCCATCAGGAAATAACGTATCAATGGCAGTTGCAAAGGCTTGGAAATCCACTAGGGCATAGTACTTAATGTCCAAATCAAAGTTATCTTTTAAAACCTTGCGGACCATTTCTGCCCCTTTTTGCCCTTCTTGTTCCCCAAGTTCATAGGCAACATTGAGTTTATTATCCGTTTGTTTCTTGCCATTCACAATCTGGCTGTAGCCATCAATATAGACTAAGTTGTCACGCATGAAGCTGACTAGCTTGATCTTCTTATCCGAACCACTAACATTCAACACCATAATCGTGTCGGTACGGGTTTCTGCACTATTTTGACCGATACGACCATCTGTCCCCATGACTAGGATATTCACACCATCTTTGGTATCCTGACCGTTAAAGACCTCTACTTGAGCTGCTTTTGCATCAGCTGGCCTATTGGTAGAAGTTGCTGACTGGAAACCGCGCAGGAACATAAAAATCATCCCCGCAGCCACACAGGTTATCAACAGTAAAAGCCAAATTAGAACTCGTTTGAAAAATTTTCTTGGTTTCTTCTTTTTCACTTTTGGAAGAGAGGGAAATTTCTGATGTCTATTCGAGCGACTTTGATTGGAATACTGTGGAATCCCAATGTCCTTCCCTAGATTTTTTTCCCTTTCACCTTCATTAGAGGGAAATCCACCGTCCATTTTTCTTTTCAGATAGTCAAATTCTCTCTTTTCTCTGTCATTTAGGTAATGAATATTCTTAAAAAGGTAATCATAGCGTAACTGCTCATGATGACTTAAAAGGCTTTCTTTGCTCATAGGCTCTCCTTTCCTAGGTCCCTTATGGTGAAAATAGGGTAGGTTCCCAGTATCTTGTACTGGATTCCAATTGCTTCTAGTTCTTGTCTGGCAAAATGAACCAGTTCTTTGTCACTATAGTCTACATCGATAATGAAAAAGTATTCTCCCAAGGCTGTTTTAAGGGGGCGACTTTCAATCTTTGTTAAGTCAATCCCTCTCCAAGCAAAGGTCGAAAGTGCCTTGTAAAGAGCACCAGGTAGGTTGTCTGGTAAGGTCAAGGCCAAACTCATTTTTTCAGCTTGTGAGTTCAAAGGAATCATCGGTATCTCAGACCCTAAAATCCAAAAACGAGTGAAATTGACTTCCATCTCCTGAATATCCTCAGCAATTAATTCCAAGCCATATTCTTCAGCTGAACTTTTAGGAGCAATGGCTGCATAAGGCTGGTCTGGATGTTCCGAGATACAGCGAGCTGCGTAGGCAGTACTGGCTGTTACCTCTATTTTGGCCTCTGGATAATGCGCCTCTATGAATTTCTTTCCCTGAGCCAGAGCCTGAGGATGAGAAAAGATTTTCTCAATTTTTGACTGACCTGGAACTGCCATCAGCTGCTGGTGAATGGGTTGAACGATTTCTGCTACTGCTTGGATGCGAGCCTGATGAAAAAGGTAATCCAAGCTTTCATGCACACTCCCCTCAATGGAGTTTTCAACTGGCACCACAGAATAATCCACCAAGCCTTGCTCATAGGCCTTGATAACATCTGTGATATTGGCAAAGGCATGCAATTCCTCTTTGGGAAAGGCTGTCTGCACAACATGATGTGAAAATGATCCCTTGGGACCTAGATAGGCAATTTTCATCTCAGTTCCTCAATAATTTCCTCTGGGCTTAGCTTGGTTACATCTAGAACACGACTGGCTACTTCCTCATACCAAGCTTGTCTTTCTTGGAAAATCTCTCGCAACTCTTCCTTACTGTTGTTGAGAAAAATTGGCCGTTGATTGTCCTTATCAACTGCGATACGTTGGTAGAGGGTTTCAAAATCTGCTTTTAGATAAATGTTATCAGGATTTTGTTTGAGCAAGTCACGATTTCTCTGAGAAACGACTACTCCTCCACCAGTTGACACAACTCGGTCCGTTTTTAGTAAGTCCGCTAAAACTTCAGACTCTATCTGACGAAAGGCTTCTTCTCCCTTTTCAGCGAAAAATTCCGCAATGGACATGCCCAAACGTTCCTCGATTAAGGCATCCATATCAAGGTAATCTGGGTTCAAGCTTCTTGCGATTGTGGATTTGCCAGCCCCCATAAATCCAAGTAATACCTTAGCCATGAATCAGATTCTCCAAATCATCAAAGAAGCTAGGATAACTGGTATTGATGGCTTCTGCACGGTCAAGTTCCACATCTCCATCAGCAACCAAGAGGGCCGCGATGGCCGTCATCATTCCGATACGGTGGTCTCCAAAAGTATTTACTCTAGCACCATGAAGGGAGGATTTCCCTTTGATAATCATTCCATCTGCCGTCGGTGTGATTTCAGCCCCCATGCTATTTAAGGCATCAGCCACCACCTGAATGCGGTCTGTTTCCTTGACCTTGAGTTCCTCAGCATCCTTAATGACCGTTACACCTTGCGCTTGTGTCGCGAGAAGAGCAATAATAGGCAATTCATCAATCAATCGGGGAATCAAGGCTCCACCAATCTCTGTTCCTTTCAGGTCTGAAGACTCGACAGTCAGCGTTGCAGATTTAGCGACTGGATCTATTTCTGTCATTTCCAATTTTCCACCCATAGTGCGAATGACATCAATAATACCAGTGCGAGTTTCGTTAATGCCCACATTCTGCAGCACCACACGAGAATCTGGCACAATCAATCCAGCTACCAACCAAAAGGCTGCACTGGAAATATCTCCTGGAACAACAACCTTTTGTCCGGTCAGTTTTTGTGGTCCTTGGACTGTAATTTTCTTGCCATCCACACTTAAATGGCCACCAAATTGCTGAAGCATATCTTCGGTGTGGTTACGAGTACATTCTTTCTCGATAATAACGGACTCCCCCTGAGCCTGCAAGGCTGCAAATATCAAGGCAGACTTGACTTGGGCAGAGGCGATTGGCAACTCATAGTGAATCTGTGTTAGGTTTTTAGTACCTTTCAAGTGAAGAGGGGGCAGGTCTCGCTCTGTTTTCCCTGAAATGCTGACGCCCATTTTTTTTAATGGAATCGTCACACGATCCATAGGACGTTTAGAAAGACTATCATCTCCAAACATCTCTACTTCGAAGTCTGCACCAGCAAGCACACCTGAGATCAGGCGAATCGAGGTTCCAGAATTCCCCATATCCAAGGCATTTTGCGGCGCTTTTAAGCCATCCATTCCAACACCTTGAATGGTAATAACCTCATCTTTATCCTCAATTTCAACACCAAGGTCACGAAAAACCTGCATGGTTGAGAGCACATCCTCTCCACGCAGAATATCATAAACCTTAGTCTCGCCCTCAGCCAAACTTCCAAAAATAATCGAACGGTGGCTGATAGACTTGTCCCCTGGAACCCGGATACTGCCATGTAAGTGGCGAATGTTTGTTTTTAGTTTCATAGTTGACCTCATACTTGCAATACTTTTTCTTATTTTATCACAAAAAAGCCAGAAATTCCTGAAATTTCTAGCTTTTATACAGATAAAATACTATTTCAATAATTCCGAAACAGGTTCAAAGACAATTTTTTCAATGTCCGAAAGATAAATGGACAATTGTTGCTGTTTGGCAAAGAAATCTGACAAAAGAGCGTTCTCTTGGATTTGCTTACTGAAAGACTGCATCTTTTCTTGGAAAGAGGCGTCTGGCATTTGTCCAGTCTGCGCCATGACTTGGATTTCTTGCTGGAAGGCGATATAGTCTGCAAAAATCTTGCTAGCTTGTTCATCAGCTTGGATGGCATCTTTTGCTGCCTTAACCGCCTTGTATTCTGGTAATTCGCGTAATCCGCGACTGAGTTCATTTGCACTATCGTAAATATTTGACATGATTTTCTCCTTATTTGATGATGACTGTGTAGTCTGTATTTTCTGTAATTAAGCGCTCAGCTCGTTCCAGATCTTGAGCATTTTTAAAGGAAATTTGTAGAATCCCGTGAATATCCTCACGGTTTTCTTCATTGATGTGAATGTTGACCAAGGAAGTTCCTCGTAGCAATTCCAAAATCCGCAAGATAACATCTTCTTCATCGGGAACGTCGACATAGAGGTCATAAGAACTGTCCACACCACCACGCTTATGGATTTCCATGACCTGACGTTGCGCACGTGCTTGATTGAAAAAGTTCCAGATCTGCTCTTCATCTCCCTTGCTGATGGCTTGTCCAACCTCATCTAGGCGTTCCTTGAAATCCGCAATTCGATCCAGGATAGTCTCTTGATTGGACAAGAGAATGGAAGTCCACATACCTGGCTCGCTTTCCGCAATGCGAGTCATATCCCGAAAACCACCCGCCGCAAAGCGCCTTGCCATCTCATGTTCTTGAGCATAGACTGCTGTCTGCTCCATGAGACTGGAAGCCAGAATATGAGGAAAATGGCTAATCTGAGAAGTGACCCGATCATGCTCCTTGGCATCAATCTCGATAAAACGAGCATGAAGGCCTGAAAGCAGATCTTTCATTTCCTCAAGTGTGCCAGAACTTGTCAGGCTCGAAGGTGTGAAGATATAATAGGCATTTTCAAAGAGATTAACATCTGCAGAGGCAGCCCCTGTCTTGTGGCTACCAGCCATGGGATGGGCCCCGACAAAGCGAACAGGCTTGCCAGCTAAATACTGCTCCGCTGCATCCACAATGGCAGACTTGGTCGATCCAGCATCTGAGATAATGACGCCGTCTTTCAAGTCTAAATCTGCCAGCTCCTTAATAAAAGCAATGGTCTGCTTGATTGGCAAGGTCAGAATGATGGCATCTGCCAGAGGAGCGAAACTGGCAAAATCATCCGTCGCACGGTCTATCATGCCTTTTTTCAAAGCAATGTCTCTCGAAGCCTTGCTACGATTGTAACCTAAAATTTCATAATCTGGATGATCGCGCTTGATACCGAGTGCCATCGAAGCACCAATCAAACCGAGACCTGCGATATAGATGGTTTTTGCCATAGAAACTCCTTAATAGTTCTTTGTATAGTCTCGGTGTTTGGCTACCGCTTCTTTTAGTTCCTCAAGATTATCTGATGAGAATTTTTCAAGAATTTCCTGTGCCAGAACCGTTGCCACAACTGCTTCCATGACCACACCTGCTGCTGGAAGAGCGGTCGGATCACTTCTCTCCACAGTTGCATTGTAAGGTTCATGCGTCTCGATATCCACACTCATAAGTGGTTTATAAAGAGTGGGAATGGGTTTCATAACGCCACGAATAACAATCGGTTGTCCATTAGTCATACCACCTTCAAAGCCGCCTAGATTATTGGTACGGCGAGTATAGCCGTCTTCTTTAGACCAGAGAATTTCATCCATGACTTGGCTTCCTTTGCGGTAACCAGCTTCAAATCCAAGACCAAATTCCACCCCTTTAAAGGCATTGATAGAGACAACTGCCTGAGCCAATCGCGCATCCAATTTTCTGTCCCATTGAACATAGGAACCGAGACCAACTGGAACACCTCCGACGACTGTCTCCACAATCCCACCAATGGTATCACCGTCACGCTTGATTTGGTCAATATAGTCCTTGATTTCCTGTTCCCGCTCTTGGTTGACAATAGAAACTTCTGACTGGGCAGCTCGTTTCTTAATCTCAGCGACTGTTAGATTTTCAGGTACATCGATTTCCTTACCACCAAAGACCACGACATGGTTAGCAATCTCCATATCTAGCTCAGCTAAGAGACGTTTGGCTACTGCCCCAACAGCAACTCGCATGGTGGTTTCACGAGCTGATGAACGTTCCAAAGAATTTCGCAAATCATCAAAACGGTACTTGATGCCCCCTACCAAATCGGCATGACCTGGGCGAGGATGGGTGATTTTCCGCTTGCTTTTCAGGCGGTCTTCAATGTCCTCAGCAGACATGATATCCAGCCATTTCTGGTGGTCTTTATTGATGACATCCATGGTAATGGGAGCCCCTGTCGTCTTCCCGTGACGAACGCCCGAAGTAAAGACAACCTGGTCACTCTCAATCTTCATACGGCCACCACGACCGTAGCCACCCTGACGGCGTTTCAGATCCCCATTGATGTACTCTGCTGTCAAAGGAAGTCCCGCTGGAATTCCTTCAATAATAGCCGTCAGACGGGGGCCGTGTGATTCTCCTGCAGTTAAATATCTCATACATTCTCCTTATTTTACCAAGTAGTCTTTCATCTCTTCCAGAGAAACTGGGTGAATTGTCGCTGAACCAAGCTCTGGTACCAATACCAATTTCAAGGTGTTGCCACGTGCCTTCTTGTCATGAGTCAAAGCTTGATAAAGCTTGTCAACATCCCAGTTTTCATAGTCAACAGGTAAGCCAAATTTCTGACACATCTCTGTGATGGACTGGGTTATTCCTTCTGGCATAAGGCCTTTTCCCTCAGCAACCTTAGAAATCTGAACCATACCCATGGCTACAGCCTCTCCATGCATGACTTTTCCATAACCGGCAGTCGCTTCAATAGCATGACCAATAGTGTGCCCAAAATTGAGGTAGAGGCGAACACCATTGTCCAACTCATCCTCAACCACCATCTTGCGCTTCACCTGACAAGAATGTTCAATCAAAGTCTCTGCATGTTCAAGTATGCTCTCTACAGAACCATCCAGTTCCGTCAAGAGAGCCCACAGTTCGGGATCCTCAATCAAGCCGTACTTGATAACCTCACCCATCCCTTCAATCAACTCTCTTTTCCCAAGTGTTTCAAGGACAAGCGGATCAATCAGAACCCCATCTGGTTGGGCAAAAGTTCCTACCATATTCTTAGCAAATGGAGTATTGACACCTGTCTTACCACCGATAGAAGAATCAACCTGGGCTGTCAAACTAGTCGGAATCTGAACAAAGTGAATCCCACGCATATAGGTAGAGGCCACAAAGCCAGCCAAGTCCCCAACGACACCACCACCAAGAGCCACAATCCCATCGCTACGAGTCAACCCCTGCTTGACTAAAAATTCATAGACTTTCTGAACAGTGGTTAAATTTTTTCGTTCTTCGCCTTCTAAAAAGTCAAAAACAGCTACCTGAAAACCAGCATCTTCTAGGCTGAGCTTGACCTTTTCCGCGTAGAGAGAAGCTACATGGTTGTCGGTTACGATAACCACTTTTTGAGGTTGCCAGAGTTCTAGCAACCATTGACCTGCTTGCGATAGACAACCTTTTTCAATCTGAATATCATAAGGATGATGCGGAATATCGATTCTGATTTTCATAGTAGGGTCTCCTTTTCACTATTTATATTTTTCTGTTAAAGACTGCCAAATCTCGTCTGTCGGCATTTCTTTACCTGTCCACAGTTGAAAAGCTTCTGCGGCTTGATAGAGCAACATCCCCAGGCCATTGACGGCTGGATTCCCCTGACTTTTAGCCCATTTCAAAAATGGCGTTTCAAAGGGTTGGTAAATGACATCGGCCACCAAAAGATTTTCTGGCAAATTGATTCTTTCTGGAACTGGGGACGACTGCCCATCCATCCCCACACTAGTGGCATTGACGAGCAGGTCCGACATGGCAATTTTTTCTTGCAGTTCAGATAGATCTTCTAAAGCATACAATTCCACTTTAAAGCCTGTTTGCTCCTGTAACTTGTCCAGATAAGGTCTTGTTTTTTTCATGGAAACTGAACGAACAAAGACTGAGATCTGACTGACTCCATCCAAAATAGCCTGCGCCAAGATTGATTTGGCTGCGCCACCTGCTCCCAGAATGGTCATTTTCTTATCCGAGATTGTAAAAGAAGGCAAGCTCTTAAAGAATCCCTTGCCATCTGTATTATATCCAATTAACGTTCCGTCTTGATTGACAACTGTGTTGACCGCCCCAATCAAACGAGTTTCATCACTCAACTCATCCAGATAAGGAATCACTTGTTCCTTGTAAGGCATAGACAGGTTGATTCCAAACATCTGGTAACGGCGAATATTGGCGACTGTTTCTGCCAAGTCACCCGCTTCAATCTCCCAAGCTATATAGACACCATTGGTAGCTGTCGCCTCAAAGGCTCTATTGTGAATAAAAGGTGAAATAGAGTGTTTAATGGGATTTGCAACGACAGCCGCCATACGTGTGTAGCCATCAAGCTTCATCCAAAATCTCCCTGATTTTCTTCATGTTTGATAGAGAAATCTGACCTGGGGCACTCGCTTCATCTAGACTAGCAAAGGACCAACTTGAACCCGTCACATCTGAAGTGATACGCGATACCTTGCCCATTTTCCCCATGGAAATGGTCACGTACTCTTGCTCAGGATTGAGTGTTTTAAATCCTCGAGTGTAGTTCATCAGGTCTAAAACATCCTGCTCCGTATGGGCCATAACTGATACCTTGACCACTTTTGGAGAGAGACTGGTCAACTCAGACAAAATCTCCATCATGTTTTCTGGTGTTTCCTGGAAATTATGGTAACTCAAAACAAGATTTGGAAAATCCAACATTTCCTCAAAAACGTCCTTGTAGCTGAAATACTCAAAATCTACATAATCCGGCTGATAGAGCTGAGTGACTTCCTTGATGATTTGAACATACTCCTCAGAAGACAGTTCAATTTCTCCTCCCTCAGCGCGAGTCCGAAGGGTAAAGACCAGTTCGCGGCCTGCGAATTTCTCAAAGATGGCAGGTGCTACCTGTAAAATGGCTTCCTTGGCGAGGAAGTCTGCACGCCACTCGATGATATCGGCATCTTCATACCGTGTGGCATCCAGTTCTTGTGCTTCTTCTAAACTTCTTGGCATTACTGAAACGATTAATTTCATCTACTAACCTTCATACTAATCACCTTGAGGTAATTACTGCTTTCATCTTTTTTATTATAGGCAAAGTCTGCTGGAAGTCCGTATTTGTTTAAGACTTGATACCTTCTTCCTGCAAAACCTTTATCAATTTGTTCTGTAAATTTCTGGCGGGAAACATTGGCAGCATTGGTACTGGCGATGATAATGCCTCCCGGATTTAAAATCTCTAGACTCTGGGAAATCAACTTGTGATAGTCCTTAGCTACAGAGAATGTTTGTTTTTTATTGCGGGCAAAACTCGGCGGATCAAGGACAATCACATCATAAGTCAAGCCTTTTCGCTTGGCATACTTGAAGTACTCAAAGACATCCATAACGATAAAACGATGATTGTACGTGCTGAATCCATTTGCCTGAAAATGAGCTTCTGATAGCTCTCTGGATCGTTTGGCCAAGTCGACAGAAGTTGTCTCACTCGCGCCTCCCATAGCTGCAGCAACAGAAAAAGCAGCCGTATAGGAAAACATATTGAGCAAGGATTTGCCCATGGCTAGACCGTCAACCAGACTTCCACGAACCTCATGCTGGTCTAGGAAAATACCTGTCATCAAGCCATCATTCATAAAGACTTGATAGAGCACGCCATTCTCAAGAACAGTAAAATAGTCTGGCGCTTCCTCACCATAAACATAGGCAGACTCGTAGTCTAGACCTTTAAAACGAATCTTCTCATAAGCCCCCAAGACCTCAGGAAAAACTTCCTTAAAAGCCTTTACGATCAGCTCACGAATCTGGTAAACAAAGGAGTTGTACCAAGAAAAGACAGCATAATCTCCATAGAGATCAACAGTCAGACCACCAAAGCCATCCCCCTCTTGGTTAAAAAGGCGAAAGGCAGTAGTCAAGTCATCTTGATAATAAGGCTTTCTAGCTTCCTTAGCCTTACGAAACAGAATTTCAAAAAAGGCTTGATTGAAAGGAACTTTTTCCTTGCTGATGAACCAGCCAATGCCCTTGTTCTGCTGAGAAAGATAGGCACTCCCTAAAAACTTCCCGTCCTGACTAAGAACTTCTACTGCCTGATCCGTCAGATCAATATCTGTTAAATCACTTGCTTCCAAAAGAACTAGACCCTTAGCTAGCTTTTTTTCAACACGTCTGCTGACCCTAATTCTATTCATAGCTACTATTATAGCAAATTTTGTGACAATTCTCAAAAAAGAAACCGTTTAACCATCTGTACTTTAGTTTACTAAGTGTCATTTTTGTTCAAATAAGTTTATTCCATTTACTTTTTCACCAAAAAATTCTCCCCCTTGTGATGGAAATAGAGATTTTAATCGATAAAAATAGACAATTTCAGAAATGAGTATAGAATCTTGCGCAAACGTTTGCCTAGTTCTAAACTTTATGGTAGAATAAAACACAACATTGATAAGCAAGAGGAAAAACAATGCAAAATCAGACACTTATGCAATACTTTGAATGGTATTTGCCTCACGACGGCCAACACTGGGCTCGACTGACAAATGACGCAGAACACCTAGCAAACCTTGGTATCAGCCATGTCTGGATGCCACCTGCCTTCAAGGCAACTAACGAAAAAGATGTCGGCTATGGTGTTTACGATCTTTTTGACCTAGGCGAATTTCACCAAAAAGAGACTGTCCGTACCAAGTATGGGTTTAAAGAAGATTATCTTCAAGCCATTCAAGCCCTAAAGGCACAGGGAATTCAACCTATGGCCGATGTGGTGCTTAATCACAAGGCTGCTGCCGATCATATGGAAGCCTTTCAGGTTATTGAAGTGGACCCTGAGGACCGTACCCTTCAGCTAAGCGAGCCCTTTACTATCAATGGCTGGACTCACTTCACCTTCGATGGTCGTCAAGATACCTACAATGACTTCCACTGGCACTGGTACCACTTCACAGGTACAGACTACGATGCCAAACGCCGTAAGTCTGGCATTTACCTGATCCAGGGGGACAATAAAGGCTGGGCCAACGAGGAATTGGTCGATAACGAAAACGGTAACTACGACTACCTCATGTATGCTGACCTAGACTTTAAGCATCCTGAAGTCATCCAAAACATCTATGACTGGGCTGACTGGTTCATGGAAACGACTGGTGTAGCTGGTTTCCGCTTGGATGCTGTTAAGCACATTGACTCTTTCTTTATGGGCAATTTCATCCGTGATATGAAGGAAAAATACGGTGACGATTTCTATGTTTTTGGAGAATTTTGGAACCCTGACAAGGAAGCCAATCTAGACTATCTTGAAAAAACTGAGGAACGTTTTGACCTTGTCGATGTTCGCCTCCACCAGAATCTCTTTGAAGCTAGTAATGCTGGAGCAAGTTACGACCTTCGTAGTATTTTTACCGATAGCTTGGTTGAACTCAAGCCTGACAAGGCTGTCACTTTCGTTGACAACCACGATACCCAAAGAGGTCAAGCCCTTGAGTCTACTGTTGAAGAATGGTTCAAGCCAGCTGCCTATGCGCTTATTCTTTTACGTCAAGATGGACTTCCATGTGTTTTTTACGGAGACTACTACGGTATCTCAGGAAAATACGCCCAACAAGATTTCAGAGAAGTTCTTGACCGTCTCCTTGCCATCCGAAAAAACTTGGCCTATGGAGAGCAAACAGACTACTTTGATGATGCCAACTGTATTGGATGGGTACGTTCAGGTGCTGAAAATCAATCTCCAATCGCAGTCTTGATTTCAAATGACCAAGAAAACAGCAAGTCTATGTTTGTTGGTCAAGACTGGGCTGACCAAACTTTTGTTGACCTCCTTGAAAATCATCCAGCACAAGTTACGATCAATGCTGAAGGTTATGGAGAATTTCCAGTAGCAGCGGGTTCAGTCAGTGTCTGGGCAACAAAATAAACCTATCAGTTACAAGTCAAATCCAACCGGATTTGGCTTTTTTGTATGCACAAAAAGACCTACCCAAATGGATAGATCTTTGCTTGATTACAATTTACCTGCTACTGCCTCCAAGAGTTCTTGGATTTTCGCTTGATTGCTTCCTCCTGCCATGGCCATGTCTGGTTTACCACCACCACGTCCATCGACGATTGGAGCCAATTCTTTGACAAGGTTTCCTGCATGCACATCTTTTGTCTTGCTTGCTACAAGGACATTGACTTTGTCACCGATAGCGGCAACTAGGACAAGCAGGTCAGAGTAGTCTTTTTGTTTCCAGTTATCAGCAAAGGTACGAAGGGCACCTGCATCTGATACAGAAACTTGGCTAGCAATGTAACGGTGACCGTTGACTTCCTTCACATCCTTGAAGACATCACCTGCAGCCGCAGCTGCTGCTTTTTCCTTCAATTCTGCATTTTCTTTTTGGAGTTGGCGAAGTTGCTCTTGAAGCCCTTCAACCTTGTGAGGTACTTCCTTGAGTTGAGGGGCTTTCAAGGTTGCTGCGACGGCTTTCAGAGCGTCTTCTTGTTCACGGTAAGCTTCAAAGGCTTCCTTACCAGTCACTGCCAAGATACGGCGAGTTCCAGATCCGATTCCTTCTTCCTTGACAATCTTGAAGAGACCGATTTCAGAAGTATTGCCAACGTGGGTACCACCACAGAGCTCAACAGAGTAATCACCGATAGTTACAACACGGACTTCTTTACCGTATTTCTCACCAAAAAGAGCCATAGCCCCCATTTCCTTGGCAGTGTCAATATCTGTTTCAACAGTCTTAACTTCAAGAGCTTCCCAGATTTTTTCGTTGACTTGCTGTTCAATAGCGCGCAATTCTTCAGCAGTTACTGCTTGGAAATGCGTGAAGTCAAAGCGAAGGAATTCAACTTCATTAAGAGATCCTGCTTGTGTCGCATGGTTCCCAAGGATATTGTGAAGGGCAGCGTGAAGCAAGTGAGTCGCCGTGTGGTTCTTCATAACACGAAGACGACGATTGGTGTCGATGCTAAGTGTGTATTCTTGGTTCAAAGCAAGTGGTGCAAGAACTTCAACAGTATGAAGAGCTTGTCCGTTTGGTGCTTTTTGAACATCTGTCACTGTAGCTACAAGGTTTCCTGCAGCATCCAAGATTTGACCGTGGTCAGCTACTTGTCCACCCATTTCAGCGTAGAATGGAGTCTCTGCAAAGATCAGAGAGGCAGTTCCTTCAGATACAGCTTCTACTTCTGCATTGTCAGCCACAATAGCAACCAATTTAGAAGGCAATTGACTAGCATTGTAGTTGAAGACACTTTCCACTGTAATGTTTTGGAGGGTTTCATTTTGCATACCCATTGAACCACCTTTAACAGCTGACGCACGCGCACGTTCTTGCTGCTCTTTCATGGCTGCTTCAAAACCTTCACGGTCTACACTCATACCAGCTTCTTCAGCGATTTCTTCTGTCAACTCCACTGGGAATCCGTAAGTATCATAGAGTTTGAAGACATCTTGCCCCGCGATAACGTTTTGACCTTTCGCTTTCAAATCAGCTACAGTGGTTTCTGCAAAGTGTTGACCTGAATGAAGGGTACGGGCAAATGACTCTTCTTCGCTCTTGACGATTTTCTCGATAAAGTCACGTTTTTCAAGCACTTCTGGGTAGTAGCTTTCCATGATTTTTCCAACAGTTGGAACGAGCTTGTAAAGGAAAGGCTCGTTGATGCCCAATTTTTGACCGTGCATAGAAGCACGACGGAGAAGACGGCGAAGAACATAACCACGGCCTTCATTTCCTGGAAGAGCTCCATCACCGATGGCAAATGAAAGGGAACGGATGTGGTCAGCGATGACCTTAAAGCTCATGTTGTCGCCATCTTGATCGTAAACCTTCCCAGACAATTTCTCAACTTCACGGATGATCGGCATGAAGAGGTCAGTTTCAAAGTTTGTCTTAGCCCCTTGGATAACCGCCACCAAACGCTCCAAACCAGCGCCCGTATCAATATTCTTGTGCGGTAATTCCTTGTACTCGCTACGAGGAACAGCAGGGTCTGCGTTAAATTGTGACAGAACGATATTCCAGATTTCAATGTAACGGTCGTTTTCAATATCTTCTGCAAGCAGGCGAATACCGATATTTTCTGGGTCAAAGGCTTCTCCACGGTCAAAGAAGATTTCAGTATCAGGTCCAGAAGGCCCCGCACCAATTTCCCAGAAGTTGTCTTCGATTGGAATCAAGTGGCTTGGGTCCACTCCTACTTCAATCCAGCGATTGTAGGAATCCGTATCAGCAGGATAGTAGGTCATATAGAGTTTTTCTGCTGGAAAATCAAACCATTCTGGGCTTGTCAAAAGCTCATAAGCCCAGGTAATAGCTTCATCGCGGAAGTAATCCCCGATAGAGAAGTTCCCCAACATTTCAAACATGGTATGGTGACGAGCTGTTTTTCCGACGTTTTCGATGTCGTTGGTACGGATAGCTTTTTGGGCATTGGTGATACGTGGATTTTCAGGGATAATAGTTCCGTCAAAGTATTTCTTAAGGGTTGCTACCCCAGAGTTAATCCACAAAAGAGTTGGGTCGTTTACAGGAACCAAGCTGACTGATGGTTCTACAGAGTGTCCTTTGCTTGCCCAGAAATCGAGCCACATTTGGCGTACTTGTGCACTAGATAGTTGTTTCATAATATCTCCTTATTTACTTGTTTAATTTGATTGGCTTTCCAACATTTCCACATAGTCAATCGCGACACAGAGGGAAATGACCAGATCTGCATAAGAGTCTTCATAGACGGTTACGGTGTAAGTTGAGGTCAAATGGAAAATCTCTTTCCGAATCTCGGCAACAAGCTGATCACGATCATCTAGCAATTTGAAATTCAAATCCCAGATATTGCCCTCGATACGAAGCCCTAGATTGTCAAACTCATACTTATCTCGCCAGAAGGTCAACTTCTTACGAATGACGAAATTGGAACCGTTTCGTAGCTGAATAGTAAAGCGAGGAAGCAAGGTGAAAAATTCTTTACTAATTTCACTGACTTGCTCACCATAGGCGTCATAGATGGTAAAGGTCTTAGGAATTTGGAAGAAAGATCCCTCCACCTGATAGTTCACTACTCCTCTATCATCTTTGATATCGAAGCATTCGCCTCCAAGACGAAACTTTTGTTTCACGAGAAATGTCTTCATAAACACCTCCAAAAATCAAAAGACAAGCTCACATCACGAAGGGCGAAAAACCGCGGTACCACCTTCATTCAATGAACTTGTCATTCTCTTATTCTTATGCAATTGTATGATTGAGTAGCATGACTTCCTAGCTTAGATGGCTCGCAGCACCGCCATTTCTCTGGACTAAGATGATTGAAAATCAATTCTCGACTTCCTTATTATATCGTTTTTTTTAGTTTGCGTCAACTGGAAATCATTCCCTACATCCCTGATTACTTTTTCAGGATATATTTTTTCTTACTGCCATTTTTCTTTTTATCCCAACTTTTATTCCAAGTTTTTGAATTGCTAAAGATAGCTATGAAAACATTTGCAAATATAAAGTAACCTATCACCAAATGTATGGAATCAGTTGTTAGGTATTGTCGATCCAAGCCGTCCTTTAAATGAAATAGTATAATTGTTTCGTTAACAATTAAAAAGGTTGGCCAGTAACTTTTTTTGAAAAAAGTAGANATTTTCATGATTTGTTACCGCTTTCTATTCGTATAAACTTAGTATACTACTAGACAAGCAAATAAGCAACTAGAATAGAAAAAGATAAGGCTGTAAAAGTTAACTTCTATTAAGAAAACGAACCAGCTTAACTGATTCGTTTCATAACTGCTAACTCCTACTTCCGATACATTTTAAACTGGAGGAAGAGGTCACTGTATTTTCCTGTCCATTTATGGTCAAATTTCTCATAAACTTCTAGGTTTTTCATGGTATCAGCGTCTGGATAGAAGGCCTTGTCTTCCTTGGTCTCCTCTGGGAGCAGTTCCTTGGCTGTGTTATTTGGTGTTGAGTAACCTACATACTCGGCATTTTTCAGAGCATTGTCGGGTTTCAACATAAAGTTGATAAAGGCGTAGGCTGCATCTTGATTTTTCACGGTTTTTGGAATGACCATGTTATCAAACCAGAGATTGCTGGCCTCAGTCGGAACGACATACTTGAGGTTAGGATTTTTCTCCAACATCTGGCTGGCTTCCCCAGAGAAGGTCACGCCGATGGCCGCGTTGTTCTGAATCATGTAACCCTTCATCTCGTCCGCCACAATGGCCTTGATATTTGGAGTCAGTTTGTAGAGCTTATCTACTGTCTCTTCCAACTGCTGTGGATCCTTTGAGTTGAGGCTATAACCAAGTGAATTAAGCCCGAGTCCCAGCACCTCACGCGCCCCATCAAAGAGCATGATGGAATCCTTGTATTCTGGTTTCCAGAGGTCATCCCAATGCTCAGGCGCCTCATCTACCATGGTTTCATTGTAGACAATTCCCAAGGTTCCCCAGAAATAAGGAATGGAGAATTTATTACCTGGGTCAAAAGACTGGTTGAGGAACTCAGGTCCGATATTTTCGATTCCTTCAATTTTTGAATAATCAAGAGGAACCAATAGGTCTTCGTCCTTCATCTTGTTGATCATGTACTCACTAGGAATGGCAATATCATAGGTCGTTCCACCCTGCTTGATCTTGGTATACATGGCTTCGTTGGAGTCAAAGGTCTCGTACTGGACTTGGATGCCTGTTTCTTCTGTGAATTGCTCCAAAAGTTCGGGATCAATGTAGTCCCCCCAGTTGTAGATAACCAATTTCTGACTGTCTCGGCTATTGATTTTACTGTCTAAATGCGTCGCAATCCCCCACAAGACAAGGATAATTGCTGCAATTCCTGCTAAAAATGAATAGAGTTTTTTCATGCTTGCTCCTCCTTCTCACGTGAGATAAAGTAATAGCCAACAACTAGGATAATACTAAAGAGAAAGACAAGGGCAGAGAGGGCATTGATTTCTAGCGAAATTCCCTTACGAGCACGAGAATAAATCTCGACTGATAGAGTCGAAAAGCCATTCCCTGTCACAAAGAAGGTTACGGCAAAGTCATCTAGCGAATAGGTGAAGGCCATGAAATAACCTGCAATGATAGACGGAGTCAGGTACGGTAGCATGATTTCCTTAAACATCTGAAACTGGCTAGCACCCAAGTCATAGGCCGCATGGATCATGTCATCATTCATTTCCTTGAGACGAGGTAAGACCATCAAGACTACGATAGGGATGGAAAAGGCCACGTGACTAGATAGAACCGTCAAAAAGCCAAGTGAAAACTTAAGCTGTGTAAAGAGAATCAAGAAGCTAGCACCAATCATAACGTCAGGCGCAACCATGAGGATATTATTGAGTGATAAAAAGGCTTCTTGGTATTTCTTACGAGACTGGTATATGTAAATAGCACCAAAAGTCCCGATAATGGTCGCAATCAAGGCAGCTAGAAAGGCTAAGAAAAAGGTTTGGGTGAGGATCAACATGAGACGGCCATCACCAAACATGGTTTTAAAATGGCTCAAGCTAAAGCCGGTAAAACTGTTCATATCATCCCCTGCGTTAAAGGCGTAGCCAATCAAGTAAAAAATCGGCAAATAAAGGATGATAAAGACAAAGGCTAGGTAGAGATTGGCAAATTTTTTCATCGTTCTCTCCTTTCCTTGGTCACCCACATGGTGATGAACATGGTTAGGATGAGGATCACACCAATGGTTGAACCCATACCGTAGTTGTCATTGGTTAGGAAATTCTGTTCAATGGCTGTCCCCAAAGTGATAACGCGGTTCCCACCTATCAAACGTGTCAGCATGAAGAGACTCAAACTAGGGATAAAGACAGACTGAACCCCACTTCGCACACCATTCATCGACAGAGGGAAGATAACATGACGGAAGGTTTCCCACTTGGTCGCACCGAGGTCGTAGCTGGCATTGATGAGATTATTATCCATATCATCCAAGACATTGAAAATCGGCAAAATCATAAAGGGAAGCTCGATGTAGCTTGCGACAAAGATGAAGGAGAAATCCGTAAAGAGCAACTGTTGCGAACCGATTCCGATAAATTCCAAGAATTGGTTAATAGAGCCATTTTGACCAAAAATCCCGATAAAGGCATAGGCCTTGAGGAGCAGGTTAATCCAGGTTGGCAAGATAATCAGCATGAGCCAGAGTTGACGGTGCTTGAGACGAGTCAAAAAGAGGGCCGTTGGATAGCTGATAAGCAGCGTCACCATGGTCACAATCCCAGCATAGAGCACAGAGTTGAAACTCATTTTGAGATAGGTCAGATTTTGTGACGCAAAGTAGGATTTATAGTTTTCTAAACTAAACTGCCCTTCAATGTTGAAAAAGGATTGACCGAAAATCAAGACCAAGGGTGCGAGAACAAAGAGGGCAATCCAAAGCATGTAGGGCACTACAAAGAGTTTAGAGGTTGTTTTCTTCATCTCTTTCCTCCTCGATCGCGTTAATCAGACCTGCTTCTTGCTCTTCAATTTCTACGTACTCCTCGATACGAGCATCGAACTCTTCTTCGGTTTCGTTGAGACGCATGATGTGGATGTCTTCTGGTTCAAAGTCCAGACCGATTTCCTCACCCACAATGGCCTTACGAGTCGAGTGAATCATCCATTCATTTCCGAGTTCGTCATAGGCGATAATCTCGTAGTGAACCCCACGGAAGAGCTGGGTATCCACCTTGACTTGGAGCTTGCCTTCTTCAGGAAGGGTAATGCGCAAGTCCTCTGGACGAATGACAACCTCAACAGGTTCATTTGGCTTCATCCCTCCATCAACCGCTTCAAAGCGTTTGCCGTTGAACTCGACCAAGTAGTCCTCAATCATGGTTCCTGGCAAGATGTTGGACTCACCGATAAAGGTAGCAACAAAGTGGTTGATTGGCTCATCGTAGATGTCCACTGGCGTTCCAGACTGAACAATCTCGCCATCATTCATAACGAAAATCCAGTCACTCATGGCAAGAGCTTCTTCCTGATCGTGAGTGACAAAGACAAAGGTAATTCCCAATCGTTGTTGCAGTTCACGCAGTTCATACTGCATGTCTGTCCGTAATTTTAAGTCCAGCGCTGACAAGGGCTCATCCAGCAAGACCACACGGGGCTGGTTGATAATGGCACGGGCAATAGCCACACGCTGGCGTTGTCCTCCAGAGAGTTTACGAATGGAACGTTTCTCATAACCTTCCAACTGAACCATCTTGAGAACTTCCGCTACACGTTGTTCGATTTCTTTCTTGTCGACTTTACGCAAGCGGAGTGGAAAGGCAACATTTTCAAACACATTCATATGTGGAAACAAGGCATAGGATTGGAAGACGGTATGGACATCTCGTTTATTAGTTGGGATGTCATTGATCCGCACCCCATCCAGCAAAATATCCCCTGTCGTCGCATCCAGTAAACCTGCAATGATATTTAGAATGGTTGATTTTCCTGAACCAGATGCACCCAAAAGAGTGTAAAATTTCCCTTCTTCCAACTCAAAGTTGATGTCTTTGAGAACCTTGGTGTTGCTGTCTTCAAAAACTTTAGAGACGTTTTTGAATTCAATAATTGGTTTTTTCAATTGTCATAAATTCCTTCTTTTTCATAAATTAACAGATCAGGGCTCTGTCAGGCCGCTACCACCTCGTGTAGGAGATTAAACTGCCTACATACATCTTCACTAACGATAGGCTTTCACCCCCTTTCCATTGACATAGCAGCAGCTATTCTGGCGAAACCTTACTCCTTCTCACCCAAGATTCGGACTTCTCTCTCAAGGGTGACACCTGAGTGTTCCTTGACTTTTTCAATAACAGATTGGATCAAGTCTTCATAGTCTTTGGCCGTTCCGTCAGCAACATTGATCATGAAACCGGCATGCTTTTCAGATACTTCCACACCACCAATACGATAGCCTTTCAAACCAGCCTCTGAAATTAACTGTCCTGCAAAATGCCCCACTGGACGCTTAAAGACCGAACCACAAGATGGGTAATCTAGAGGTTGTTTAAGTTCACGTAGGTGCGTCAAGCGATCCATTTCCTGCTTGATGACCTGGTGATTTCCTGGAGCAAGGGCAAATTTAGCCGACAAGACAATGGCCCCAGAATCCTGAATAGCTGAATGGCGGTAACCAAAAGCCAATTCCTTGGCTGACAAGGTCTCGATTTTCCCTTCCTTGGTCAGAATCTTACAAGACTGCAAAATGTGAGCAATCTCTCCTCCGTAGGCACCCGCATTCATAAAGACAGCACCTCCGATGCTCCCTGGAATGCCGCAAGCAAACTCAAAACCAGTCAAACTATGACGGAGAGCAATGCGTGTTGTCTCGATCAAATTAGCACCCGCTTCTGCCTCAATGGTATAGCCATCAACTGAAACGTTATTAAGCTTATCGCACAAGATGACAAAACCACGGATTCCACCTTCACGAACGATGATATTACTAGCATTTCCTAGCACCATCCATGGAATATTCTCTTGATTGGCAAATTGGACGACACGGGCCATCTCATAGCGATTGCGTGGCAAAACCAGATAATCCGCTCGTCCCCCTACCTTAGTGTAGGTATAGAGCTTCAAGGGTTCCTTAAAACGAATATCAATCCCTTCTAAGATTTCAAGCATTTTTTCTTTTACTGACATGTCACTCTTCCTTTTTCAAAATTCATTCCATTATACCATTTTTAGAGACATTTGACGACCTCAAAATGACTATTGATAATTCAACTCATGTTTTTCAAATTATGGATACGGTTGTCAACGTGAATAGGAGACAATAGAAAACACCCCAAGAGTTAGATGAATGATATCTAACTTTCAGGATGCTGTTTTCAAAATTTTTTATATTGAATCTATCTGCACTTGAAGCAATCAATAAGACCCTTCTAAAAGCAAATGCCGAAATGGATGCTAATCGAGTGGGGACTTTTTCCAGCTTTGGCGATAAAATTTAGGACTCACAGAGAAAAAATGCTTAAAAGCTTTTGAAAAGACTAGCTGATCCTGATAGCCGACTTCCAAGGTAATTTCTTTTATAGATAGATCAGTGTCAGTTAAGAGTGTTCTTGCCTTTAGCATGCGTGTTTCAAGGAGAAATTGCTGAGGAGATTTATGGTAAAGTTTCTTAAACTGACGAAACAAGGTACTACGACTGAGTCCGACCTGGGATGCCAAGTCTTGAATAGAGATATCTTGTTGGTAGTGTTGTAGTAAAATCTGCGCAGCTTTTTCAACAGGGAGTTGAGCGACATTCAGCGGTATTTCTGCTGGAAATTCTTCCTGCAAGTAGTAAAGAAAGGTATAAACTTGCATCTGGTACCAGCTTTCTTTTTGCCTATTTTCTGCAGTTTTGTGACAGATATCTTGAATGATTTCTCTGCTTTGAAAATGACTATCAAAATGACAAACAGAATCATAAAAAACTTGTGTGTTTTGGAGATAGTCGTTTAGTTTGTCTCCAGAAGATCCCAGCCAGTAGGTGGTCCAAGGATCTTCTGGATTTGCCCAATAGCGTACTTTTTGGCCTTTTCTTAGGATAAAACCATCATTTTTCTCCAAAGAGTAAGTCTGCCCATCAACTTGCAGATACCCTTTCCCCTCACAAATCCAGTGGATGACAAAATCCTGAAAAACAGTATAGTCATAAAACGGAAAGCTAGAATAATCATCAATCCCACATTCTTCAAGGTAAAATTCCTTAGATGTTTCTTTAAAATAGTGCCATAGTTTCATAAATGATTTCTCCTTGCAACATAAGTGCATATTTCTTCATCATGAACTCCTAGAAAAGGGACAAACTCTGGTTTATAATGAGGCAAGAAAGGAGAACAAATGAAAAAATCGTATCAATCTAGTATGGTAGGGCTCAACCTCAGTAATCAAATTGTTTCCATCACCATAACAGGTGACTTCATGATTCTTTTTATGAGTCAGATTTTAAGTTTTAGTGATTTGCAAAATAGCTGGCTTATCACAATGCTACCGATTATAGCCCTTGTCCGCATTCCCTTGTCTTATCTGATGCGGAGGAAAAATCTCCTTGACCTGATGCGGTGGAGTATACTGTCTAAGCTGTGTTTACTAGGGATATTAGTAGTGATTCCCTACGAAAGTGTGACTTTTTCTATCTATGCTCTTTTTCTGGTTCTATATCAGATAGCCGTGGAGCTGGGCTTTGGTCTGGCTTGGAATCCCTTAATATTATTATTAACAGAAGAGAAAGTCCGCGCAAAATTTCTCAGTTACTTAGGTTTGTTTCAGCTGGTCACGAGCTTTTATACCCTTCTTATTTCCTTTTTCATCGGAAAAGAACTGACTGCACTTCATTATCGATGGTTACTGGTGATTGCTCTTGCTAGTCTGTTCATGCAGTTTATCCTTTTGAAACAGTTACAAACCGACTATAGCTTGTTTCAAAATCATCAAGTAACAAGGCAGATGGACTGGCAGGTTTTGAAAAAACAGCTCTGGCACCATGTCCGTATCCTACTTTTGGATAGTTTGATTTTATATGTGACCTTAACAATGAATGTCCTCTATATGGTACAGGTATTGCACCTTTCCGCCAACCTCGTGTCTCTATATTCGAGTATGAGTTTTCTGGGGAACGTCCTAGCCTTTGCTCTTGCAGGTCCTTGTTTTGAAAAAAGACGTTCTCTGTTTTTCACAATCTTACTGTTGGTAACGGGATGCGAGATTCTTTTAATCTTCTTTCTTCCCCACGATGCTGCATCCTATACAATCTTTTGGAGCATAGGTTGGGGGTTATTAAATGGGGCTGTGGGAGCTCTATGGGGACTCTACATTTCTCTAGTCAAACACCAGGCAGCAAGTCCCAGCCCCTTTACAATTTGGAATATTTATCAGGGGATTGCCTATCTTGTTAGCGTACTTGTCTTTTATCTCTCTGGTAACTTGGTGCACCTAGCGAGTTCTAGTTCAGGGCTGGATCCGTATCGTCTGGTCTTGATTGCCTGCCTAAGCATCTGCATTCTGGTTTGTTTACGGATGCTGTATAGAAGAAAAATAGGTCTCAAGTGACGATTGTCGCTTGAGCCTATTTTATCATCGTATGATAAACTCCGATTGTAGGATAATGGTCCGTTTTTCGTCAGAGAGAGCTTGCTTGAAGCTTTCCTGACCGAGTTGGTAGGATTTGTTATCAATGGTAGGAATCCCCAGTACCTCTCCTGTCAGTTGCTTTTCTTGGCCAATCAGCAAGGGTAATTCAAGATTTTTCTCCTGATAATAGCGAACCACACCAGTTGCTACATCATCTCCGTTGCTGAAAATACAGTCTAAATCTTGCTCTAGTAGGCTATCCCCTTGCTCATAAGCATCCTCTCCCGTGGAAATGCCATCCAAAATCAGAGGTTCTGTTTTTTCACCAAAAACTTCCTTGTAGGCTTCCATAGTGAGACGGTAGGTGGAACTTTTTAGGTCTTTTCGAGTAAATAGCAGAGCAATTCTACTTTTTCCCTGGTCTTTAATCCAGTTAAAGGCTGTCTTGCAAGCATGGGTGCGGCTCACATAAACGCTACTCAGATTGGGGTCCTGCACTTCTTCACAGCAGACAATATTGCCATACTTAGCGTAGGAAGCAATGGTTTCTAAATCTACACTGCGAGAGGTGAAAATAAGACTGTCAAAGGCCCTTCCTCGCAGCTGCTCCAGATAATATTTTTCCAAGTCTATATCATAACGAGAAGGTAGAATGAGCAAGGTATAGTTATGATCCATAGCTGCATCCAAAAGCCCGTTCAGTAACTGACTGAAATAAGGGTGCAGGGTCGTGTTGGGAATAACTACACCGACCCGACGAGTCGAACCTGAACTTAACTCCTGAGCTAGAATGTTGGGGCGGTAGTCCAGTTCCTCCATGACTTGCAGGATTTTCTGGCGAGCCTCCTCGGATACATGAGGATGGTTGTTGATGACGCGTGACACGCTAGAAACTGAGTAGCCAGTCAGTTTGGCAATTTTTCGAATATTTGTCATTGTTTGCTTTCTATAGGAGGATTGACACCCTCCAAACACGTGATTAATGGATTTTTTTGAGATATTTACGGATGCCGTAGCCGACACCATGTTCATCATTGCTGCGTGTTACCTTATAAGCCAGCTCTTTGATGTCAGGAAAGGCGTTGCCCATTACGATTGGATAGCCCACCATCTCAAACATTGGGATATCGTTGTGCCCATCACCAAAGGCAGCGGTCTGGCTCTTATCTAAACCTTCTTTTTTGAGAATATAAGCAATACCTTTTGATTTTTTAGCAGTTTTGCTGGTAATTTCTAGATGATATTGACCAGATCGGAGAATGCTGACCTCGCCCAAGTCTAGGGATTGCAAGTATTTCTCCAGTGCCAATAAATCGTCATTATCTAAGGTAATCATCATTATCTTGAAGGTATTGTCCTTGGCAGCTAGAAAATCAGCCTCGTTTGTAAGCGTTGGTGCCTGGCGCGTGATGTTGAACTCTAGACGAATCCCTTCATCTATTCTATCACAATACCAGTTCGTCATATCATAATAGCTGACACTAATTTGTGGAAAATGCTGGCGCACTGCCTGTAAGATAGTTTGTGCTGTCTTTCTAGGGAGAATATCTATATGAAGGGGCTTGACCTTTCCATCCACAATCTGATAAATCAAACCACCGTTAAAACCTACTTGAGGGCCAGTCAGCTGAAGTGCTTCGATAGCCTCTCTCATTTCCATTGGAGCTCGAGCAGAAACCAAAGTCAGCGGAATCTGAGCATCGCGGATAGCCTTGCTATTCTCGCTAGAAACGCGGCCCTCAGAATTGAGAAGGGTGCCGTCCATATCCGAAAAAATACGTTTGATGGTCATAATGTTGTCCTCTTTTCTTCTTTGTCCGCTAGCGTGTGATAGGTCGGTTTAAATGCGCATTCCCAACCTTTGATACCATTGTACATTCTGGAACGCGTTCCATGTCAAGAGGAAAATAAAAAAATTTTTAAATTATTTTCAAACATAGACAGAGTTGATGTGGGCTTGCTTAATAACAGCATCTCCTAGGCTTAATTGAAGATTTTATCAAACAAGTTTTTCATTTCTTGAAAAGCTGGCTGTCCCTTGGTAAATTGGTGTTAAACAGAAAGATAGGCTTGTCTTCCAGATAATACAATTGGCTCTAAATAGCAAGAAACAGAAATAACAGAGTTAAGAGAGAACAATAAAAAGAGGTCACCCCTCTTTTTATGATTTTTTCCAAAATGTTGATTTTGTCAGCCAGATAAAGACTAGAAGTTCTACGAGAAGAATAAACTCAACTAGAAGCGGATTTGCAATCCATCCCACTTGAGATAAGGCTGGAGCCAAGTCAAACAAGGCATGCAAACCATAGGCAGCAAGGAGGTAGATCCATTTCTTTTGACGGACACTTTGATAGACCCAGATAGAGAGACCGATTTGGAGAACTAGGGCAAGCACTCGCTCAACTCCTAATAAATAAACCTGCCATACAGAAAGAGACTGAACCGTTTCGAGGGTAGCCTTTGGAAGGAGATTTGCTACATCAGTATTTGAAGACTGGATGAGTAAAAAGAGGATCAACAAACTGATTAAGCTTCCCATCCCAAGATAGAGCAACTCCAAACCTCCATGTCCCAAGCCGTAAGCCAAAGCGTCTTTATCTTCTAGACATCTCTTTTTCTCCAACCATTTAAAAAAGACAAGGCGGGCAGTTTCCTCAAAAAGGGCAGCCATGGCAATCGCATAAAGAACATATAGGAAAGGCTGCTCCTGCATGAGCGGAATGGTTCCGTCTTTTTGCGGATGGAGTATCAGAAGGTGAACCATCTTCTCTAACACTTGAGAAGAAACAAAAAATGCGATTGCCCCCAAGCCCATCACTGCAAGAGAGATCTGAAACCGTTTTTTGGCGTACCAAGTTCCACCTACTAGGACTAAAACCAAAGCAATCATCGTAAGGATAATATGTAGTGTCATCTTTTTCTCCTATTCTGACTTATCAATGTCTTTCTTCATCTCGTCAACGTTAAATTTGGCAAATAAATACTGGCGATCTTGGACTGGAAAACGTTGGTCCAACTGATCGACTGCTCCAACCTCGATCATTCCTTCTTTGATAATAAAGTCCATCACATGCCCACCAAAGGTCAAATCGTCTGAGATAAAATGCAAATGGTAGCCTGCAACACTCACTCCATGGAAAATCTCTGGCGTCCAAAATCCAACAATGGTTCCTGATACATTTTCACGGCTATACTCAGGCTGGTGAGTCGCGACATCAGCAAACTTGGTATCTGTTGTTGACTTGGGAATCATCCGTACATGCATGTGAGCGAATTCCCCATGAATCTTGATGGAACGAAAAAGATTCTCCCCATCATAGTAGGACTCAATTCGCTTTTCCAATTCCTTGTCCGTCATCTCAAAGCGCTGGCGGAAAATCACTTCTGCCTGATGAGGAACCACTGCTGCATAGGGAATAAGAGCATCAGGTGCGACTTCTACAATTTCAGGTTGCTCCCCTGAACCTTTGGCTTGATAAGCCTTGCCATCAAGGACAATCAACTCCCCATCAATCGAATCAAGGGTTCCCAATCCAAGGTCGCCATGC
Organism: Streptococcus oralis; assembly: GCF_003943395.1. Taxonomy (GTDB): domain Bacteria; phylum Bacillota; class Bacilli; order Lactobacillales; family Streptococcaceae; genus Streptococcus; species Streptococcus oralis_BF. The sequence goes on from NZ_RJPJ01000002.1 coordinate 67,484, forward strand.
TCCAGCAATTCTCCTACTGTCATGGTTCCACCATAGAGACCTGCCATTAGGGCACCTAGAGTATTGTATTGAAATAATTTAACCGGTTCCTGCACTTTTCTATCCATTCTCTTTCTTATCTTCTTTTCAATGAATCATTATACTTTCTAAGTATACCACATTTGCTCCTAGTTGTGAAAGGGAGAAATGCTTTTCCCATTGCAAAGGAGGCAAAAAAAAGGTACAATGTAACAAAATCAAGGGAGGTCTGGAATGAAGAAAGAAAGTAAATACCAAGCAGTCGTTTCCTTTCTCAAAAAAGGAATCGAATCAGGAAAATTCCCAACAGGTAGCCGGCTTCCCTCCATCCGTCAACTGAGCCAAGACTTCCACTGTAGCAAAGACACTATCCAACGAGCCCTACTGGAATTACGCCATGAACAATACCTCTATGCCAAACCCCAAAGTGGCTACTATGTTCTGGAGCAAGGACAGCACCAAGACTTAGAAATCGAAGTCACTGATGAACATGCCAGTGCTTATGACGACTTCAGACTCTGCGTCAATGAAACCCTGAAAGGTCGAGAAAACTACCTCTTCAACTACTATGACAACCAAGAAGGCCTTGAGGAACTCAGACAATCTGTCCATCAACTCCTCTTTGACCAAGCCCTCTACTGTAAACCCGACCAACTGGTTCTAACATCTGGCACCCAACAAGCTCTCTTTATCCTTTCTCAGATTAACTTTCCGAGCAAGGGAGCTGAGATTTTGGTCGAACAGCCGACCTACCACCGGATGAATCGCCTCTTGGTCGCTCAAGGATTAGCCTACCAGACCATTGAACGCCGAATTGATGGTATCAACCTTGAAGAACTGGAAGAACAGTTCAAATCTGGGAAAATCAAGTTTTTCTATACCATTCCTCGCTTCCACTATCCCCTAGGTCATTCCTATTCTGATCAGGAAAAAAGAGCCATATTGGATTTAGCAAATCAGTATGGTGTATACATCGTCGAGGATGACTATCTAGGTGACCTAGATCCTAGAAAGGGCCAAACCTTCCACTATCTGGATACTGAAGATCGTGTCATTTATATCAAATCCTTCTCAACAAGTCTCTTTCCAGCCCTTCGTATTACCGCTCTCATTCTCCCAAATGCCCTAAAAGAGGCCTTTGTTTCCTATAAAAATATCCTGGACTATGACAGCAATCTCATCATGCAAAAAGCTCTTTCTCTTTACATCGATAGCCAGTTATTTGAAAAAAATCGATTGGCCAGACTGACCCTTCAAGAGAACTATCAGGCTCGGATAAAGAAAGTGCTTGAAGAAAACACCTGTCCCTTGCCCCACTATCCTCTACATGATGGCCTTCTGCTTGATTTGAGACACTATCCTAATATTGCCAGTTTGAAACACAGCTCACTCAAACTAGACTTTTTTGAGAAGGCTTATTTGGATGCCTGCCCTTATCAGTTTGTCAAAGTCACTCTTGAAAATCTAGAAGAGCTATTAGAATACATAAAAGCAGAATTGGATTAAAGTCCAACTCTGCTTTCTTTTTATTGTTCAACTTCTGTTAGTTTCGCTGCCTTTTCAAGATAAGTTTGATAGGTTCCGTCATTTTTCAGTTTTTGGATAACCTTATCTACTACTGCTTTCAAGTCTGATTGATCCTTCTTGATAGCAACAGCATTGGCTTCGCCATCTTTCATTGTCAAGTTAACAGATGCAACGACAAGGTCTGAGTTTTTACCTGCATAGCTAAGAGCAACTGGTTCATCCATATGAACAGCATCCACTTTTCCAGCCTGCAATTCATTAACTGCTTCCCCCATATTGGTCAAGGATGTCAACTGGGCATTTGGCAATTGTTCCTTGACCATAGTTTCTGGAACGGTTCCCTTTTGAGCTGCGATATTCGCACTTGCAAGGCTTGAGAGATCCTTGTACTTGTCTAAATCGGCTTTTCTAACCAAGAAACTCATCTTGTTTTCATAGTAAGGAATTGAAAAGTCAAAGATTTCCTTTCTCTCATCTGTAGCACCAATTCCTGCAATGGCTAAGTCAGCCTTTCCAGTTTGAAGGCTGGTCAAAACATTGTCAAAACTCATGCTAGAGATTTCAAGTTTAACCCCAAGCTCATCCGCAATTGCTTGAGCCATATCAATATCTGCCCCAACCACTTGGTTTTTACCATCTACCAAGGCTTGGAATTCAAACGGTGCATAGTCTGGGCTGGTCGCAACGACTAGCTTTCCTTTTTGTTTGATAGCCTCCACAGCAGACTGGGAACTATCCGTACTTGACTGACAGGCTACTAAAACCATGCTGGCAAGTATACTACACACAACTAATATCCATTTCTTGATTTTCATAAATAAACGACCTTTCTGTTGTTTCTGAATAATTATAACTTATTTGAAAATACTTGTCAACATTTTCAGAATTTTTATTTCAAAAAATTCCTTTTTTATTCAAAAATAAAGACTAATCTGAGTTGATTAGCCTTTTTAGTGCATATTTAATCCATTTCTTAGAGTTCGACAATCTTACCTGTTTCAAAGTAAACAACCCATTCACAGATATTTTTTGCGTAGTCTCCGATACGCTCCAAGAAGGAAATGACCTGGAAGTAATCACGACCTGTAACGATAGCTTCAGGGTTTTTCTTGATTTCTTCTGTAGCCAAATCTCGGATGCTATCAAAGTAATGGTTGATTTTTTCATCCATAGCCGCAACTTCATAGGCTTGATCCACAGAACCGTTCAGATAGAGATCTAGAGCTGCTTCGACAAAGTTTTTCACGTCGCGTCCCATCTTTTTGATTTCATCTTCAACAGAAGGGATACGTTGCTCCCCCTTCATACGAATGGTCGCCTCAGCTATAGACACTGCATGATCTCCCATGCGTTCCACGTCAGAAACTGCCTTGAGAACGGTCAAGACGGTACGAAGATCTTGCGAAACAGGTTGTTGAAGGGCAATCATTTCAAATGATTTCTTTTCCAACTTCACTTCATATTCATTTACTTCTGCATCGTCTTCGATGACTTCTTTTGCCAAATCACGGTCATGCGTAACAAAGGCACGCACTGTACGATTGATCTGCGAGAGCACTTCTTGTCCCATAGCATAGAACTGGTTGTGCAATTTCTCCAAATCTTCTTCAAATTGTGATCGTAACATCTTTCAACTCCTTATCCAAATTTTCCTGTAATATAATCTTCTGTTTCCTTGTTTTGAGGGGAAAGGAACATCTTCTTCGTATCATTAAACTCAATCAAATCTCCATCTAGGAAAAAGCCAGTCTTATCAGAGATACGAGAAGCCTGCTGCATGGAACGCGTTACCAAGAGCATGGTGTATTTGTCTTTTAGACCATACAAGGTTTCCTCAATCTTACCAGCCGAGATAGGATCCAAAGCTGAAGTTGGTTCGTCCAAGAGGATGATTTTAGGGCTGGTTGCCAAAACACGGGCAACACAGACACGTTGCTGTTGACCTCCTGAGAGACCAATGGCCGAATCATGCAAACGATCCTTTACTTCATCCCAGATAGAAGCACGTTGCAAGGCCTTTTCTACTGCTTCATCAAGAACTTGCTTGTCCTTAACCCCATTGATACGCAGCCCATAGACAACATTTTCGTAGATAGACATAGGGAAGGGATTGGGCTGTTGAAAGACCATACCGATTTCCTTACGCAATTCAACCGTATCGGTGCGGGGACTGTAGATATTGTGACCATTATAGACCACTGATCCAGTTGTTGTCACCTCAGGATTTAGATCACCCATGCGGTTGATGGCTTTGAGCAGGGTGGACTTTCCTGATCCAGAAGGACCAATCAAGGCCGTTATTTCCTTAGGTTGGAAAGAAAGGGAAACACTATTCAAGGCCTTCTTTTTATTGTAATAAACAGACAGGTCTGACACCTGTAAAATCGCTTCTGACATACCGTTTCCTTTCTAACCAAAGTGTCCCGTTACATAGTCATTGGTTGACTGTAACTTAGCATTTTGGAAAATATTGGATGTCTTATCATACTCAATCAAATCACCCAAGTAGAAAAATCCTGTGTAGTCACTCGCACGAGCAGCCTGCTGCATACTATGGGTAACGATAATGATGGTAAAGTCCTTCTTCAACTCCAGCATGGTTTCTTCAAGCTGAGCTGTCGCAATCGGATCCAAGGCTGACGCTGGTTCATCCATCAAAAGAATGTCTGGTTTAACAGAGATGGCGCGAGCGATACAGAGACGTTGTTGCTGACCACCAGAAAGCATCAAGGCTGATTTGTGGAGGTCGTCTTTGACCTGATCCCAAAGGGCAGCCTGTCGTAGAGAAGTTTCTACAATTTCATCCAAGACTTTCTTATCCTTGACTCCTGCACGTTCATGAGCAAAAGTGATGTTGCGGTAAATAGACTTGGCAAATGGATTTGGACGTTGAAAGACCATTCCGATATGCTTACGCATCTCATAGACATTGATTTCAGGACGATTGACGTCAATTCCTTGGTAAAGAATTTGACCTGTTACCTTGGCAATGTCAATGGTATCATTCATCCGATTGAGACTACGGAGATAGGTAGATTTCCCAGATCCTGATGGACCAATCAAGGCCGTTATTTTATTTTTTTCAAATTGCATATCGATGCCCTTGATGGATTCATTTTTACCATAGTAAACATGTAAATCCTTGGTTGAGAGGGCCACTTTTTCTTCAGGGAAGGTGATGATATGCTTTTCATCCCAGTTATATTTTGACATGGCTTCTCCTTTAGGCAGCGGTTAATTTCTTGTGTAAATAGCTTCCGAGTTTGCGTGCCCCAAAGTTAAAAATCAAGATAAAGATGAGGAGCACCGCGGCAGAACCAGCTGATACAATGGTAGCATCAGGAATGGTTCCTTCACTGTTGACCTTCCAGATGTGGACTGCCAAGGTTTCTGCTTGACGGAAGATTGAGATAGGGCTGGTAACACTAAGGATATTCCAGTTAGACCAGTCTAGGGCTGGTGCAGACTGCCCTGCCGTATAGATAAGAGCGGCGGCCTCACCAAAGATACGGCCAGATGCCAAGACAACACCCGTTACGATACCTGGAAGGGCTTCTGGAATGACGACATGGACCACAGTCTCCCAACGTGAAATTCCAAGAGCCAGACCAGCCTCACGTTGTGTATGGTGAACGTGTTTTAAACTGTCCTCAACATTTCGAGTCATCTGAGGGAGGTTAAAGACCGTCAAGGCCAAGGCACCTGAAATGATTGAAAATCCATACTCAAACTGGACTACAAAGATCAAGTAACCAAAGAGACCCACAACGACTGATGGTAGAGAAGACAAAATCTCAATACAGGTACGAATAAAATTGGTCACAGGTCCTTTTTTGGCATACTCAGCGAGAAAAACGCCAGCTCCCATAGACAGGGGAACAGAAATGATCAAGGTAATGACCAGAAGGAAGAAGGAATTATAGAGCTGAATCCCGATACCTCCACCTGCTTGATAAGAGGAGGATTTCCCAGTCAAGAAGGACCAAGAGATGTGCGGTAACCCTCTCACCAAGATATAGAGAATCAAAGATGCCAAAATGGCCACGATAATACCCGCGATGGTATAGAGGACAGCTGTTGCAAGTTTATCTAATTTCTTAGCGTGCATAGTTTTTCTTTCCTCTTTCTTTCGTAATCAATTTAATCACACTGTTAAAGGCCAAACTCATCAAGAGCAAGACTAAGGCCAGTGACCAGAGAACATTATTATCAACCGTTCCCATGACAGTATTTCCGATACCCATAGTCAAAACAGAAGTCAAAGTCGCAGCTGGTGTTGTTAGCGAGGTTGGGATAACTGCTGAGTTTCCGACAACCATCTGAATAGCAAGGGCTTCACCGAAGGCACGCGCCATCCCAAAGACCACTGCAGTGAAAATACCTGAACGTGCTGCTTTCAAGGTCACACGCCAGATGGTTTGCCAACGAGTGGCTCCCATAGCTAAACTAGCTTCACGGTAATGACGAGGAACAGCACGCAAGCTGTCTGTTGTCATAAAGGTTACAGTTGGTAGGATCATGACAAAAAGAACGAAAATCCCTGACAAAATCCCAAAACCAGTTCCACCAAAGACGCTACGGACAAAAGGCACCACAACTTGCAAACCGATAAATCCATAGACGACTGAAGGAATACCAACGAGAAGTTCAATGGCTGGTTGCAAGATCTTTGCACCCTTTGGTGATACTTCTGTCATAAAGACTGCAGCACCAATAGCAAAGGGTGTTGCGATGAGAGCTGATAAAATCGTCACAATAAAGGAACCCAAAATCATCGGAAGAGCACCAAATTGTTTCCCTGAAGGATTCCAAGTTTGTCCAAAGAGGAAATCAAAGATATTCACTCCATTGACAAAGAAGGTCGATAAGCCTTTCTGAGCTACAAAAATCAAAATCATCGCCACAATGATGACAATCAAAGAAAGGCAAGTGAAGGTCAAACCTTTACCAAACTTCTCAAGGCGAGAGTTCTTTGAAGGAGAGAGTAATTTTTTAGATAATTCTTCTTGATTCATTATTGACCTCCTTCTACCGCTGTAACGGTACCTGAAGCATCCTTTTGGACTTTCATTTCATTGATAGAGATATAGCCCATTCCCTTAACAATTCCATTTTGAGCTTCATCTGAGAGGACGAAATTCAGGAATTCAGCAGCTAACTCATTTGGCTGACCAAGTGTGTACATATGTTCATAAGACCACAAAGGCCAGTTGTTGGTCGTTACATTCTCAGACGTAGGCTCATACCCATTCAGTTTCATGCTTTTCACTGAGTCATCTACATAGGCAAAGGCTAGGTAAGAAATAGCTCCAGGCGTTTGGGATACAATCGACTTGACCATCCCGTTAGAATCCTGTTCTTGGCTCTGCATTGCCGCTTGGCCATTCATAACCACCGTATCAAACGTCGCTCTTGAACCAGAACTTGCTGCTCGGTTGATGATTGAAATGGCCAGGTCTTTGCCCCCAACTTCTTTCCAGTTGGTCACTTCACCTGTAAAGATTTTGCGAAGTTGCTCGGTTGTGAGATTTTCAACAGCCACTTCTTTGTTCACAATCACTGCCAGACCAGCCACTGCAACCTTGTGGTCTACTAGAGCTGAAGCATCAATTCCATCTTTTTCCTCAGCAAAAACGTCAGAGTTCCCGATGTCTACAGCTCCAGACTGCACCTGAGAAAGTCCTGTTCCCGAACCTCCACCTTGAACGTTGACTGTTTTTCCGATATTTTTTGAACCAAATTCGTCTGCTGCGGCTTCAACCAAAGGCTGAAGAGCAGTTGATCCGACGGCTGTCATGGTTTCTCCACGATCAATCCAGCTTGCACATCCTGCTAAAGAACCTGCCAGCAAAAGAGTCGCAAGAGAGAGGACGAGCTTTTTTCTTTTTTTCACTATTTTTCTCCTTGAACATAATGATGAATGCTCTGATTTCTTTCTGTTCCTATCATATCAATTAGTGATGATAAGATTTGGTTTACGATTTATAGACTGGAAGCCCCATTGAGGACCAGTCAGTTCGTAACATAATATAAGTAAAAATGAAAGACTATCAGAAAAAACTCATACTTCCAATATAACATAGAATAGATTCTTTGACTAGCTTTTTCACTTGAATCTGAGGCCTTTTGGATAATAATTTTTTAAAACATTTCCAGTAACTTTTGCAAAGCCCAGACCGTTTCCTTGAACCACAACTTGATACCAGCCATTTGGTAGACTTTCAGCTAGCTGAACTGTCTCCCCAGCCACATATTTTACAAAATTCTCATCCTTGATTTCGACTGTTTGCAAAACTTGACTTGGTTTTAAGGCTAATCCCAGAGCAAAACTTGGTTCGAAGCGTTTCTTCTTAAACGTCCCCAGATGGAGCCCATTTCTAGCAATTTTGAGTTTGCCTAGATCAGGTAGCATCTCTGGCAAGAGATAGAGCTGATCTCCAAAAGTCTGCAAGATACCAGTTAGATTGACCTGCAAGTGTTTTTGGGCAAAATCATGCCACAGAGCCAATTGTTCACGACTGAGATTGCTCTTGCTGGCTTTGAATTTAGGTGCTGGATTTTCTCCCTTAAACTGCAGGTGGGCAACAAACTGACCTTCTCCCTTAAAATGGTGAGGGTACATTCGCGCCGTTTCAGGAAGTCCAATTCCTGCTACCATACCGTTCACATGCTCGACTGGAAGCAATTCAAAATCATAAGTATCAAGCAACCAGTGGACGATTTCTTCATTTTCCTCAGGTGACCAAGTACAGGTCGAGTAGACCAGACGGCCACCTTCTGCAAGCATGGTCACTGCATCTTCTAGAATCTCTCTTTGGAGACTGGCACATTGGCTCGGATAATCGGTACTCCAATAATCCATGGCATCTGGTTGTTTACGGAACATCCCTTCACCCGAGCAAGGGGCATCAAGGACAATCACATCAAAATAACCTTTAAAGACCTTGGCTAGGCGGTCCGCAGATTCATTGGTCACAACTACGTTTGTAGCACCAAACCGCTCCATATTTTCCACTAAAATCTTAGCACGTTTACTTGAAATTTCGTTGGAAACAAGGACTCCCTGATTAGCCAGATAGGCTGCTAGTTGCGTGGATTTTCCACCTGGTGCTGCCGCCAAGTCCAAGACCTTCATACCAGGGCTTGGTTGAGCCACCTGGGCCACCATTTGGGCTGCAGGCTCTTGCGAATAAACAAAACCTGTCACATGCTCTGGTGACTTCCCTGAGACCTTGCCATAGTATCCCCAAGGTGTATAGGGAATGGCATCGTCAAACGACAGCTGACTTTCTTTTAAGGGATTGACCCGAAAAGCCGATACCGCTTCCTGTTTAAAAGAGGCAAGAAAATCTCTTGCCTCATCTTCTAGTATCGCTTCATATTTTTCAACAAATCCTTCTGGAAATTGCATTTAGTTCTCTTTCCTTTCGTAGATATAAGACTGAATCTCTTCTTGCATCTCGATTGGCACCATCATGACAGGCTGACGCGTTTGAAAATCAGCGGGCTCACCCGATACCGTAAGAAGGCGATAACCCAGACTTTCCCCTAAGATACTGGCCGCAGCGTAATCCCATGGCTGCAGATAGGTAATATAAGTCAGAAGACGACCTGATAAAACCTTGGCAAAACTAATGGCCGCACTGCCGTAGACACGGACACCCAACGCTGCTCGACCCAAATCTGCCAAGCCCCACTCATTGGTTTCAAACATAGCTGAGTTACCAGCCACTAAAAATTCTCTGAGAGGCTTCTTTTTAAAAATTGGTAAGGGGTCATTATTACGATATGGAGGAAAGTCACCACCACCATGGTAACAATCCCCTTTCATGACATCATAAATGATACCGAATTTCCCAACCCCATTCTCAAAATAGGCCAACATCACGGCAAAATCTTCCTTCTGAGCGACAAAGTTATTGGTACCGTCAATGGGATCAATCACCCAAACGGAACCTTGACCGACTGCAGCACGTAAACAGCCCTCTTCCGCGCAAATCAAGTCTTCTGGATAAGATGCCAAAATTCTCTGAACTAAGAGATCCTGAACCTCCTTATCCAAACGCGTCACCAAGTCTGTAGGGGAAGACTTTCGCTCAACCTGCAAATCTTCTTGCATGTGAGCCAAAATGTACTCAGCAGCTTCCTGCACAATCTGCTTGGCAAATTCAAATTTAGTTTCCAAGAGAAATCTTCCCTTCTCTTTTTTCTTTTGCTAATTGAACTGCATGATAGAAGGAATAACCGCTAGCCGTCTCAAATTCGCGACCTAGGCGCTTTTCTTCACTTTTGCTCGGAACGACAGACTTAAATTCCTTGTAAGACTCTAGCAGTTTTTTTGCTTCTACCTTATCTTCATAGGCAGCTTCAACATCATTAAAAAAAGAAAGCACTGAAGCAAGTTCTTCAGTGCTCCACGACAAATCTAGTGGGTAACTATACTGTTTGTTCATCTATCCTATACCAGCTCTCAATGTTGCTTCTTTCAATTCTTGTTTACGGTAACTACGAGGGAGAAAAGCACGAATCTCATCTTCATTAAAACCGATCTGCATGCGTTTGGTATCAATAATAATTGGGCGACGCAAAAGACTAGGATATTGCTCAATCAACTGAAGCAACTCCGATACCGAAATACTCTCTACATCAATATCCAATTTTTGAAAAATTTTTGAACGAGTTGAAATGATGTCATCAGTACCATTTTCGGTCAAGGAAAGAATGTGTTGCAATTCTTTTCTTGTTAAAGGACTGGTCATAATGTTATGCTCCTCAAAAGGAACTTTATGCGTCTCTAACCAGGCCTTTGCCTTACGACATGATGTACAGCTCGGTGATAAAAATAGTGTAATCATGCTTTTCTCTTCTTTATCTATACTTTTCTATTCTTATTATACAAAAAAATAAAGCGCTTGACTAGCAATTTCTAGAAAAAAGCATATTTTTTTCTAGAAAAATAGACTGTATGCGAACGAATTACTCAATTCCAATGAAGTTAATTCACTCCTCGTAAGAATTTTTAACTTCATCACTGTTTTATCAATGCAACACATTAAAGTATTCTACGACTTTTCAAATAAAGAAAACCAAAGAAACTTTCATAGAGTCCAAAGAAGAGAAGGAAAGCATGGAGGAAGAAGGCCTCTGGTAAAATCAAAATAACGGGATCCTTTGCGGGATCAAAAAGCCAGGTATCATCTCCCACAAAGAGAATCTGATGGAAGAGAGTAAAAAATTGCTCAAAACCAATCAACACTCCTACAAGCCCAATGACCAGAGGCAATAGCACTAAAGTCAGAATACTTTTACGATATAGAGGTAGAAATCCTTTTTTCACAATCTTTCTAACAAAGAAATAGAAACTTGGTAATGTCACTAGGGCAACTAGCTGAACCAAGTGGAAGAGATTCTTCACCACCGCAAAATGGTGTAAACCTGCAGCTGATGAACGAAAATCTGGCATCTCTAAGATCTGACTAAAGGGATTGGTCAGGTAATTCATCAAAATATGAAAGTTGTACTGAATGGTTTCGGGCTTTAGATAAACTCGATTCGCTAAGTTCAGCCACTGAATCTCCATGGGATAGAAAATCCAAGCCAGATAAATCGTCAGTAGGATAGAAAGGGAGAGGAGAAAGAGCATACTTCCCCAAAAGGTCAGTTTAGTTTTCATCAAAATTCCACTCCGCAAGGCTAGAAACTACATGAGTTGGTGCGATTGGCAGGTCCGCTACTTCTTCTGCCTTGGTAAAACCTGTCGTCACCAAGAGCGTTGGAATACCATTGTCAATTCCTGCTCGGATATCTGTCAGGTAGTTGTCCCCAACCATGAGCAACTCTTCTCTTTTCAAACCTAGGTGCTCAACCGCCTTGTCCATAATGATAGCATTCGGTTTCCCGATATAAACCGATTTGACCCGTGTTGCTGCTTCAAGAAGTGTTATCAGTGAACCAGCACCTGGCAAAAGGCCACGTTCCGTCGGAATATTGAGGTCTGGATTGGTTCCGATAAAGTGAGCCCCCTTTTGAATGGCTAGAGTCGCTGTCGCAAATTTTTCATAGTCGACTTGCCAGTCCAGTCCAACTACCACATAGGCTGGATTTCCCTTGTCTTCGACATAACCGGCTGCCTTGATGGCATCCTTGAGCCCAGCTTCGCCGATGACATAGACTGTCTTTTCCAGTCCCAAGTCGTTCATATAGTCTATGGTTGCCAGAGTTGCCGTGTAGACAGTTGATAGAGGGGTATTAATGTTAAAATTCTGAGCCAACATCTCTTGAACACTCTCTGGAGTTCGGGTTGTATTGTTGGTTACAAAGAGATAGGGAATTTCTCGCTTTTGCAGTTCATGCACAAAAGCCTCACCCGCCGGAATTCGGTCTTTCCCCTTGTAAATGGTTCCGTCTAAATCAATTAAATAACCTTTATAAGCCATATCGCCCTTTCTAATTGCCTTCAATTTCTTGCCACGTAATCATAGCCTGGGCATTAATCTCGCCATCACTGATAATCTCATGCTTGCTTTCTAGTCCCTTGAGTTCATAAGTTGAAGCAATCATGCCACCTGGTTGCACTTCTTTGACATATTTGAGATTGATTTTCTTTGGAATATACTTGGTCAAAAAGTCTGCACCCATGACCTCAAAAATCCAATCCAGATATTTGCTGTTATTGACATGACCATTCATATCCAAGTCGTAAAAGCGAACATGGTAGTCTTTACTGATCGGGTCTTCCAGGTTAGCATACTTCGGCCCACGGATGAGTTTTTTATCAAACTCAGACTGGTAAGGCACAACAATCTCAGGCTCGACAGCATGGACTTTCCGACTATCTCTGTCCATGAGAACAAAGGTTGCTAACATGCGAATGATTTCTTGACCTGCTTCATCATAGATAGTGAAACGGCGGTAGCAAAAAAGACGATTGTAAGTCAATGCTTCCGTTTCAATCGTAATCTTCTCAGCAAAGCGAGGCAAGCGTACCACGTCAATCGCATAGTCTGTAATAATCCAGACCAGATTGTAACGTTCTAACATATCCTTGTCGCTAACTCCCAGTTCAATCGACTGCATACCTGATACTTGCAAGGACAGCAAAATCACGTCTGGAAGTTTGATATGACCGTTCATGTCCGCCATATCAAAAGGAATTTTCATTTTCATTTGATAAGTTAAACCCATTGTTCTACTCCAAAATAAATCGTTCTGCTACAGTGTCTCCTAAAAAGAGACCTCTCTTTGTCATTCGGACACGATCACCGTCGATTTTCATGAGACCTTGTTGAACCAAGTCTCTGATGATTTCGCCATAAAGTCCATCAAAGGACCGTCCAAATTTTTCCTCAAATCGTGCCATAGAAACCCCAGATTTCTTGCGGAGTCCTAGGAACATTTCTTCTTCCATCTGCTCCCTTTGGCTCAGGTGTTCTTCTGTAATCCGAGCATTTCCTGCCTCTACTGCATTGAGATAGTGGCGGATAGGACCGTGGTTTTTATAACGAATTCCATCCACATAGCCTGAAGCACCCGCACCGATACCATAATACTCGGCATTGTCCCAGTACATGAGATTGTGGCGACTTTCAAAGCCCGGCTTGGAGAAATTTGAAATCTCATAATGCTCAAAACCAGCTCGCTCCAGTTCTGCGATGATGTACTCAAACATCTCCGCTTCTAACTCTTCCTTGGGTAGGGGCAACTTCCCTCGTCGCATGCGGTTCATAAAGACCGTATGATTCTCCAAAATCAAGCTATAAAGGCTCATATGAGGAATATCAAGCGAGATAGCCTTAGCTACATTGTCCTTGACCTGATCCATAGTTTGACCAGGTAGAGCGTAGATTAGGTCGATGGAGATATTGTCAAAACCAGCGAGTTTGAGGCGGTCGATATTTTCATAAATATCCTTTTCCAAATGACTACGCCCAATCTTTTTCAGCATTTTGTCATCAAAAGTCTGCACACCTAAGGAAACACGATTGACTGGTGACTGTTTCAAAACCGCGATTTTATCCGCATCTAAGTCTCCTGGATTAGCCTCAATGGTCAACTCTTCCAAGACAGACAAATCTAGGTTTTTAGTCAAGCCATCTAAGAGCAGCTCTAATTGCGGAGCGGACAGTGCCGTTGGCGTCCCACCTCCGATGTAGAGGGTTGACAACTTTTGGATATCATAAGAACGAAACTCTTCTAGCAGATGATCCAGATAACTATCTACTGGTTGATTCTTGATAAAAACTTTTGAAAAGTCACAATAATAACAAATCTGTGTACAAAAGGGAATATGCACATAGGCGGACGTTGGTTTTTTCTGCATAGTATTTATTATACCACAAAGACTGCTTTCCAGATAAAAATCACCATCTCCAGAACCAGAGATGGTGATACCTTATACTTCAGTAATATCGATGATGATTTCTTCTTGGTCTTCAGCAACGTCTGGAGTTGCTGACTGTTCTTGCCATTGCTCCTTGAGATTGTTAAAGGTTTCCTTTGACGCTTCTGTCGCTTGTCGAGCACAGTTTTTAGCTTGGTCAAGGACGCTATCAAAAGTGATTTCACCAGATTCTACTTGTTCCTTTGTTTTCAGCACAAAGTCCGTTGCCTGTTCCTTCACTTCTGTTAGTTTTTCACAGACTTGCTCTCTAGCATATTCTGGATCTTCTCTCAAATCATCTAGAAAATCCTGAGCTTGACTACAAACTTGCTTGCCCTTGTCACTCGTCAAAAACAAAGCAAGAGCTGCACCTGAAACTGTTCCTAAAAGGATAGAGGATAGTTTTCCCATAAGATTTCTCCTTTTTTATTTTTTGAAAAATTTACTTGCGAAACGAAGAGCGGACAAGCTTGCACCTGTTTTAATGGTCTTTGAACCAGCAGATGAAGCCTTTTTACCTAAAACACGTGCATGTTGGTTGAGATCAGATACTGACTCAGATAAGTCAGCCACAGCCGTAAAAAGTGGATCAATCGTCGCAACTTTGATATTGATATCGTCTGCTAACACATTGACCTTAGCCAACAATTCATTAGTCTGATGCAAGGTAACGTTCACATCTGAGCTCAACGTTTTGATGGTTTTCTCTGTTTCATCAATCATACGACCGGCTTTTTGAATCGTGATTGTCAAATAGACTAAACAAACAATCAAAGCAATGGCAACAAGAATATAAGCAACTTCTAACATTTAGTTTTCCTCCTCAGTATGATAGAAAGGGGCTTTCTTTCGATTTTGATAAAGTATGATAAAAATACCAAGCCCGATAAGGATAACTGATAACCATTGAGAAACTCGCAAACCAAAGAACATGAGACTATCCGTCCGCATGCCTTCGATGATCATACGACCAAAGCCATACCAAATCAAGTAGAAAGCAGTGATATGACCACGTCTGATTCCCTTTAATTTTCGTCTAAAAATCAGAATCAAAGCAAATCCAATCAGATTCCAAACCGACTCATATAGGAAGGTCGGCTGACGGTAGCTCCCCTCAATGTACATCTGATCACGGATAAAGCCTGGCAAATAATCCAGACTATCTACCGCTGCACCGTAGGCTTCTTGGTTAAAGAAGTTCCCCCAGCGCCCTAAACTCTGGGCAATCATGACGCTCGGTGCTGCAATATCTAAGAAATCCCAAGTATTAATCAGCTTTCTATCTGCAAAGATATAAAGAACAATAGCGCCCGCTATCAAACCTCCATAAATAGCCAAACCACCATTCCAAATAGCAATGATTTCACCTGGATTTTGAAGATAATAATCTAAGCGAAAGAGTACGTAGTATAGTCTAGCACCTAAAATAGCAACTGGAAAAGCAATCAGGATAAAATCCAAAATATCATCTGATAGAATTTTCTTTTTGGGAGCTTCTTTCATAGCAAGGTAGACTGCAAGAATCAAACCAGCTACAATACACAAAGCATACCAACGAATGGAAAAAGGGCCGATTTCAAATGCAACTGGATTAATCATCTTTCACCTCATTTTTGGAGATGAGATTAGTCAAGCGTTCTTCAAATAAACGCGTCGCATCAAATCCCATTTCTTTAGCGCGATAGTTCATGGCTGCCGCCTCAATAACAACAGAGATATTGCGTCCTGTTTTTACTGGAATGCGGATACGCGGAATCGTTACACCAGAAACTTCGAGTTCTTCGGCATTGTTCCCTAGACGGTCAAAGGTCTTATGGGTATCATAATTTTCCAAGTAAACAGCCAACTGAACTTGTGAAGAATCTTTTACAGCACTTGCTCCGTAGAGACTCATCACGTCAATAATACCCACTCCACGAATCTCAAGCAAATGCTTCAAAATTTCAGCGGGCTCTCCCCAAAGGGTCATTTCATCCTTGGCAAAGATATCTACACGATCGTCTGCTACCAAACGGTGTCCACGTTTCACAAGCTCAAGACCCGTCTCGCTCTTACCGATACCACTATCCCCTTGGATCAAGACACCCATGCCATAGATGTCCATCAAGACACCATGCACGCTCGTACGTTCAGCCAAACGGGAATCAAGGTAGCTAGATAACTCTCCAGATAAACGACTAGTTGATGTTCGACTGGTTAAAATCGCAATCTTACATTCTCTAGCAGCTTTCAACATTTCTTCTGGCACTACCAAGCCACGAGCAACGATGACAGCGGGTGTTTCAGGTAGAAACATTTTCTTCAAAACTTGATAACGGTTATGGGCAGGCATGGCAACCAAATAGGACCACTCCTTCATCCCTAACAGCTGAATCCGTTCTGGAGTATAGTAATCAAAATAGCCCGTCATTTCAAGACCAGGTCTCATAATGTCCGCAGTATTGATTTCCTTTTCAAGCAATTCGCCTTCACCATAGACAATATCTAGTCTAAGCTTTTCAATTACTTCTCTTACTAAAACCGACATAATTTCCTCCTTCAATCGAGTTCTCCTTACTATTATATCAAATTGTAGTTGGAAGTTTCCTTTTTTTGCAGGATTTACAGTATTTATTTAAAAATAAAAAGACTAGATTTCTCTAGCCTTTCATTTCAAATTAGAATTTTTTACGTTTACGAGCTGCTTCTGATTTGCGTTTGCGTTTTACAGAAGGTTTTTCATAGAATTCACGTTTGCGTGTTTCTTGAAGAGTACCAGCTTTAGTAACCGCACGTTTGAAACGACGAAGAGCATCGTCAAGAGATTCATTCTTACGTACTACTGTTTTAGACATTTTTTTCACTCCCTTCAAGTTCAAGATCTATTCTATTTTACACGCAAAATGAATAAATGTCAAGGAAAAAACTGCCATAAACTTATATTATCTTCACTTTTAATCTTGTTAAAATTGATTAACATTTATAGATGGAAATGATATAATAGTGGCACATATTGATTAGCAAAAATTAGTATTATTTAGAAGTGAGTCTATAACATGAAAAGAATCATAAAAATTTACCCTGTAGTAAGTATTTTAGTTGTAATTTGTTTATTGCTAGGAATTCTTACTACCTTTTGGGGAAGTGTAATGTATGACTTATTTGCATTTCATTCAAAGCCAATTTATTGTTGGCAATACTTTAGTGGTACATTTATGCATGGAAGTAAAGAAGCACCAGTATGGTTTATATGGTTTCATTTAGTTTTAAATACTTTAATGTTACTTCCTTTTGGTGGGCTATTGGAGTATAAAAGGGGATCAAAATATGTATTTTTAGTTTTTATTACTTCTATGGTAATATCTTCGATTGTATTTCATATATTAACACAGAATCAGGAAATTCAGGCATCGGGTATCTCTGCTATTGGCTATGCTTTTGTAATGGGTGGGGTGATGAGTATGTTTGGTATATGGAAGAATTTCAATTTAGGATTAAAACTATTTTATATCCTTTTAATCGTTCTATCTCTCACCATGCTTCTACCAAATATAACAGGCTGGATTTCGACCTTTCTTCACATGTCAGGAATTGCCAGTTATATCATGGTTTCCAGCATCAACAACTGTCTTAATAAAAATCGTATAGCATCATAAGAATAGTCAATACGATTATATCAAAGTTTACAGACATTTAAGAATTTTCTATTGGATGCCTTTTTATATGAAATATTAACAACTGTTACGGTGATTTGCAAAAAAATTTCTTTTAGCAGTATAGTGAACATTTGAAGTAAAAAACCACTCACTCCAAAGAGCAAGTGGTTCGTGTAATTTTTATTTTTCAAGTAAGCTGAGCGCTGCTGCATCTGCGATAATAGTCACATCAGGGTGGTTTTGGAGGCTACTTGCTGGTAGACTTTCAGTTACTGGGCCTGATACTGTTCCAGCGATGGCTTCTGCTTTTGACTCACCATAAGCAAAGAGAATAATTGACTTGGCATCTAAGATATTTTTAATCCCCATTGAAATGGCTTGAGTTGGAACGTCTTCAATCTTGTCAAAGAAGCGAGCATTGGCTTCGATAGTAGATTGATCAAGTTCTACTAGATGCGTTTGACTGTCAAATGGAGTACCAGGCTCATTAAAGCCAATATGACCATTGCGACCGATTCCTAAGATTTGGAGATCGACTGGATGGTCAGCCAAAATTTGACTGTAGCGTTCTACTTCTGCTTCAGCATGGTCTTTGTCTCCTCTAGGTAAGAAACTCTCCTTAAATGGTTTTTGGTTGAATAAGTGTTCTTGCATAAAATGACGATAAGACTGTGGGTTGTCCCCATCAAGCCCCACATACTCATCAAGGTTCACACTGGTTAGATTTGAGAAATCAAGGTCACTCTCTACGATTTCTTTGTAAAACTCAAGTGGACTGCTTCCTGTCGCAAGTCCTAATGTTTGAGCGCCATTGGCCAATTTTTCCTTCAAAATCTCAAAAGCTACTTTTCCACCTTCGACTTGATTTTCAACTTTAATAACTTTCATTTTATACCCTCCATATTTCTATATTCATTATATGGTATAGACCAATTTTTGTCAAGTGAAAACGATTTAATTTCTAAAAAAAGAGTGTCCATACTTGAAACATGTTATAATGGATAGGATTAGAAATTAGAAAGAATGATGAAAAAAATGAATACAGCTGATTTTGATTTCCACTTGCCTGAGGAATTGATTGCCCAAACACCACTTGAAAAACGAGATGCCTCCAAACTCCTTATCGTTAATCGTGAGACGGGAGAAATGCAGGATAAACACTTCCACTCCATTATCGATATGTTGGAACCAGGTGATGCCCTTGTCATGAACGACACCCGTGTCCTTCCTGCCCGCCTCTACGGTCAAAAGGAAGAAACAGGAGGCCATGTGGAGCTTCTCCTGCTTAAAAATACTAGTGGAGATGAGTGGGAAGTTCTGGCTAAACCTGCTAAACGCCTCAAGGTCGGTACTCGCGTCAGCTTTGGTGATGGTCGCCTCAGCGCTGTCGTTACGGAAGAATTGACCCACGGGGGCCGCATTGTCCGCTTTGAATACCAAGGAATTTTCCTAGAAGTTTTGGAAAGTCTAGGTGAAATGCCATTACCGCCTTATATCCATGAAAAACTAGATGACCGTGAACGGTATCAAACGGTCTACGCTAAAGAAAGTGGTTCTGCTGCCGCACCTACTGCTGGTCTCCACTTTACTAAAGAACTGCTAGCAGAAATCCAAGCCAAGGGTGTCCATTTGGTTTATTTAACGCTCCACGTTGGTTTAGGAACCTTTAGACCCGTTTCTGTTGACAATCTGGACGAACACGAAATGCACTCAGAGTTCTACCAACTTTCTGATAAAGCCGCAGCCACCCTTCGCTCTGTCAAGGAAAATGGAGGTCGTGTTATCGCTGTTGGAACTACTTCGATCCGCACACTGGAAACCATCGGTTCCAAGTTTGATGGGCAAATCCAAGCAGATTCTGGCTGGACCAATATCTTTATCAAGCCTGGTTACGAGTGGAAGGTTGTCGATGCCTTCTCAACCAACTTCCATCTACCCAAATCAACTCTGGTCATGTTGGTTTCTGCCTTTGCAGGCCTTGAATTAGTCTTAGATGCTTACCACCACGCTATTCAAGAACATTACCGTTTCTTCAGTTTCGGTGATGCCATGTTTATCTATTAAAATAGCTCCGTCATTTCTTTAGGATAGTTTATTCCTAAGAGATGACAGGGCTATTTCTGTTTAAAGTGTAATTTCTGGGAACTCAGAAGTTAAATGAATCAGTTTGCCTTGAACACCAAAGTAGTCCTTTACCAAGTCCTGTAATTCTTCCATGGCAGCCCGAGCACGTGTCGCCTGTTCTGCATTGATCGCTTCAATCACTAAGACAGCATCTTTTGTCTCTTCTGTCAGCATGGTTCTCTGTGCCTCTCTCCAGTTGAGACAGCGACAAACAGCCCCCTCATCGTCATAATAGATGATTTCTTCAGGTAAAGCAGGCGCATCGTTTTCAGCTCCTAGTGGAAAGAAAGGTTCTCCTCCCTTAGCCTGACCAAGATGAAGATTGCCTACAATCTTGTTCACATCCTCGCCACCACAGGGAACCGCATAAGATAGAGAGACACTATTATAGATGTCTACTAAGGGATTGATGGGATTGAACTCTCTTCCCTGACTGACCCTTTTAAGCAGAGCTTCTATAGAGGAGCGTGCTCCTTTTTTCGTTTTAAACTTGCTGAAAGCCTGACGCCATTCTTGAATGACATCATTCTGAGTAAAATTCTCGTCCGAAATGAAATCCTCAGCTCGTTTAGCTCCCTTATCTAGCAAGGTTTTGAAATAGGGATCCTTGCTTTCATCAACTGTATTATCTAATCCCTTTACTACTAAAACGCTAATCTGTGCTTCTGGAAACAAGCTCCAAAATTCATTTTCAACGATAACTTTCATCTTTCACCTCTTATTATAAATAATTTCTTTTCTGGCCTTTTTTGACCATATCCCAATCACTAGTAATATTTTTTCTAACCCGAATTAGTAGACTCTCCAGTTCTCTGGCCTCTTCCCTAGAAAATCCTTTTAGGGCAGAGTTCTCTGAATAGTGATGTTCAGCAAGGATAAAAGGATAAAGTGCCTCTCCTTTTTCAGTGACAAACCACTCTTTATTTTTCCGATTTGTACTGGTCATTCCTTGTTTTATTAACCCCTTTTCTTCCAGTTTTTTTACTGAACGAGCAACTGTCGAACGGTCAACCTTCAGTAAATCCGACAAGGCTTCTTGAATGATTCCTGGATTCTCCTTGATCCGTACTAAATAAAGGTATTGCCCACGAGCTAATTCAATATCACGAAACTCAATATTAGCAATAGAATCTAGGGCACGAGCTATAACTCCGATTTCGCGTAATAACGACATGTTTCCTCCTCTCGCATCTATGATGATAGAATAGCACATTTTTGTTGCAAATGCAACAAAAAGACACTTTGTTTTCAAAGCGTCTTTTTTTATTCTTCATTTTTTAAAAAGAATGTGTTATCACGAAACTTTGGATCTTTTAAACTCTGAACACTGGCATTGATAACTGCTCCGATAATCAAAATCTTTGCTATGAGAATAAACCAGAACATCATCACCACCACGATAATGGAGCTGAAAAATCGGACGTCGACTAGATGATTGACATAGTTATTGAAATAGACAGAAAAGATATTCAAAAGAAAGACAAGAGTCAGCAAAACAAAGATACTACCAGGAAAAACGTAGCGAATACGAGGGACTCTGACATTTGGAAGGAAATAGTAGAGCATGACCAAGATGGCAAAGAGCAAGGCATAAATCAAAGGGCCTGTAAAGTCCTGTAGGTAATCAAAGAAAGGACTGTCTGATTGCCAGTAAGTTTTGAGCAGGTTGAGCAACATACGCCCAAACATACTCAAAAATAAGGCTAGGGCAAAAAGAATTTGCAAGCCAAAGCTGACGAGTAAACTCATCAGTTGATGGGAGATAATGCCTCGGCTCTTGGCTACTCCATAGGCCTTATTAAAAGCTTTTTGGAGGAAATCCATTGATTTCGAGAAGGTCCAAAGGGCAGACAAGACTGCAAAACTCAGCAAACCAGTTGATGGTTGAGTCAGGACTTCGCGAGCAATCTTTGCGACCACATCATAGACCGTATCCGGCACAAATTCTTTGATGGTGAGCAAAAAATTTGAAATCGGAATTTGGAAATAGGGCAAGATATTGACCACTATCATCAACAAGGGGAAAATTGAAACCAACCAATAATAAGCAACCGCAACACTGGTCAGTTCACTATCGGAAGCTTGATAAAAATGTAAAAAAGCTTTCAACAAGGGCCGTTCCATCAGCTCTTTCCACCACTTTTTCATGTTGCAATCCTCCTAATACAAGTTGATTTTCTAAACTAATTTCTTCTGACTAATTCCATCATATCATAGGGCAGAGTATTTGCGGCTTCTTTTAGAGAATAATTCTCAAGATTGTTGACATTTTGCCGTAATTTCTTGGCATACTTAGCCGTAATCAATTTCTTCTCTTCGTATTCAAAAATTAACTTACGTTCTAGATAGTAACCTCTTAGCATTTCATCGATATTGTTTGGTTTAATACGATTGATAACACGTTCGACAAAGGCACCACTACCAATAATAGCTGTTTCACGCAAGCGAGACTCCTGCATAAAGCTGATCAGACTACTCTTGTAGATTCCTTTTAGGTTTTCCAAACTTTCGATAATCAGCTCCGTATTCTCCAGATAGAGTTCGGATATTTGATCATAGTCAATAGCTCGAAGACGACGTTGCTCCTTGTCATTCCAACTACGGAAGGTTTGGCCAAAGGTCAGCAATTCATGCAGGAGAAAACGCAAGATACGGAGTGACACAAGGAAGTAATATGTTAGGCGTGAAGCCACCTTGCGATTGATACTCTGCTCCATATTTTTCAGATAGCGTTGATAAACTTGATAACCACGTTCACCGATTTTCCTTTCCTCGTAAGCCTGCTCCAAACCATCGCTTTCGATACTCAAGATGAGGAGTTTTAAAGCCTCCCAGTCCTCTTGGACTCTCTTGTTTTCCAGACTAAGGATGAGGTTTTCAATCCGACCATGGTAATTGTCAATAGCTGCATAAAGAGGAAGTTTGTTCTTGTGATGGTCTAGCTCTTTTTCTAATTCTGTAGCTACATCATTCAAAATCGCTATATGCATCAAGTGATCCTTGCTTTCCTCTTGTTCCTCAGATAAGTGAGGGAGAACCAGCAAACCCGTTAAAAAGCTCAATAGTGTAACGCCTGCTACAAGGAAGAGCAACAGAGGATATTCCTGCTCTAAATGACTTGGTATGAGGAGAATGGTCGCGATAGACACTGTCCCTTTGACGCCAGAGAAGGTCAAAAGAAGCATATCTTTCATGTACTTATGAATTTTTTTCTTAAGTCGACGCGTCCTCACAAAGTAAAAACCAGCAATCATGACAAAGCGGATCGCAAAAAGCAAGAAGGTCAGCACGACAACTGAAAGCAGTAAAAGAAGGGGATTGTAGAGAGAATTAGACAAAATTGGCTCCGCAATCAACTCTAACTCCATTCCCAAGAGAACAAAGACAGAGCCGTTTAGCATAAAGGTCACGGTGTGCCAGACGGTCTCCGTCACGGTGTCCACCTGAGCCTCAAGGAGCGTAATTTTCTTAAAGCGGCTGGCCTTCAAAATACCTGCAACCACTACTGCGATAATCCCTGAAACATGAAACTCTTCTGCGATAAAAAAGGTCATAAGTGGCAAACTTAGCTCTAGCAATAGTTCACTGGCTATATCTATCGCTCGCACACTCAGTAAAAATGTATGCAAGAAACGATTGATCATTGCCGTCACAAAACCGACTGCAAAACCACCAAGGATTGAAAGTGCTAGGGATGTTCCAGCCTGACTGAGGGAAAAAGCGCCAGTTGTCCATGCAGCCAGTGCCACCCGAAAGGCAACCAAGCCAGAAGCATCATTTAAAAGTCCTTCTCCTTTGAGAATATTGGATACCCGTTTTGGGAAACGAAAACGCTCAGAAAGAGAAGCAAAAGCTACCAGATCTGTCGGACCAAGCGCTGCCCCAACAGCTAAACAGGCAGCTAAAGGAAGACTGAGCCAAAGGAAATGAGCCAAGGCTCCCAAACTCAAGGTCGAGATGAAAATCACTGGAAAGATTAAGTAGACAATGATGCGCCAGTGTTTTAAAACAGATGTAATATCGGCTTCTTCTGCCTCTCGGAAAAGTAAGGGGCCAATAACCATGGCCAGAAACAGCTCTGTATTGAGATGAAAATCCGCATCGGGAACAAATAAACCAATCCCAATCCCCAAAAGGATTTGTACAAGAGGAAGGGGCAAAAAAGGGAGAAGTTTATTGGTCGTAGTTGAAACGATTAAGACAAATAAAAATAGAATCAAGTAAATGAGTAATTCCATACAATTCCTCCTTAATCTTTTTTACAACAAGATTCAAAAATCTCCTTTTGCTCTTGGATTTTCTGATCAATCTTAGAACAGTCTTTGTGCTCAATTTTTTTCTGGCATCGTTCCATTTCAAGAGCCACTAATTTTTTCTTGATTTTAAGCATTTTCTTGCTCATATGTGCTTCGTCGAGCACGCCGACTGCTCGCTCGTGATGCGTTGACTCGACAAAATTTTGGCGCATAGCCTCAAGCTTCTCACGAAGGTATTGTTTATCCATGTCTATATCTCTCTAATTTTTCAATCATTACTAAAAATGGTGGGTTGTTTACTTGGTTTAAAGTTCGGTAAATGGCAGCTGTGTACTCTTGTTGGTTCAACTGGCTAACAAAGTTCAAAACAACATCCCTCTCAAGATCTCCTCCCTCATGACCATAGTAGATCATGATAGCAATCCGTCCCCCCTTGACAAGCAAATGACACAGCTTTTCTAATGCTTCGATAGTAGTCTGAGGTTGGGTGATGACGGATTTGTCAGCAGAAGGTAAATAACCAAGATTAAAAATCCCTGCCTTAGCTTCTGTCACAAACTGGTCAAGTGTCTCATGACCTTGTAAGATTAACTGAACATTCTCTAAACCTGCCTCATTTAAACGCTCTTGGGTTTTCTCCAAAGCCTGCTCCTGGATATCAAAGGCATAGACTTGCTTGGCTAGCTTGGCTAAAAAAAGCGTATCGTGACCATTGCCCATGGTTGCATCCACTACGATATCATCCTGAGTCACAACCTCAGCCAAAAAATCATGTGCCATCTCAAGTGGTCTTTTCATTTTCAAACTCCTGTTTTACAGCCTTGCATCCTTGAACACTTCCGCGGCGTCTCATTTCAGTTTCAATAGCATTTAGCACTTCCCATTTATTGAGGCTCCACATAGGGCCAATCAGCATATCTCTAGGCGCATCTCCCGTGATTCGATGGATGACGATATGCTTGGGAATGATTTCCAGTTGGTCACAAATGACCTGGACATACTCATCCTTACTCATCAGTTGCAAACGTCCTTCGTGGTAATCTCGCTGCATCCGTGTATTGGTCATGAGGTGAAGCAAGTGCAGTTTAATTCCTTGAATATCATTATCCGTAACACAGAGACGGACATTTTCGACCATCATCTCATGAGTCTCACCGGGCAGACCATTAATCAAATGGGAAACAATCTCAATCTTGGGATATTTCCTCAAGCGCTTGACCGTTTCCACGTACAATTCATAAGAATGGGCACGGTTAATCAGGTCAGAGGTTGCTTCATAAGTGGTCTGCAGGCCCAATTCTACCGTCACATGCATACGCTCCGACAACTCAGCCAAATATTTGATGGTTTCATCGGGTAAACAGTCTGGCCGTGTTCCGATATTGATCCCTACTACACCTGGCTCGTTGATAGCCTGCTCATATCGCTCCCGAATCACTTCCACCTTTTCATGGGTGTTGGTAAAGTTTTGGAAATAAACTAGATACTTTTTAACATCTGGCCACTTGCGATGCATAAAGTCAATTTCCTTATAAAATTGCTCACGGATAGGGGCATCCGGTGCCACGATGGCATCTCCAGAACCAGAAACCGTACAAAAGGTACAGCCCCCATGAGCCACAGTTCCATCGCGATTTGGACAGTCAAACCCCGCATCGATAGGAACTTTAAAAGTCTTTTCTCCAAAAAGTTTTCGATAATAATCATTCAAGGTATTATAAGATTTCATAACCTTCATTATAACAAAAAATACCCACAATCTCAAAAGCCTGACTTTCCTACAAATTCCCTTGTTTCTCATTTCCTTTAGCGGTTTTTTATGATACAATATGGGTATGATTTTAATGAAAATAGCAGCTACTTTATTGTTGGTATTAACCCTCGTGGTCTCCATCATTGTAACAAAACTTTTTAAACTGAAAAAACTAGGACTGAACTTTGCGGATTTAGCTTTTCCACTTTTGGTATTTGAGTATTATCTGATCACTGCTAAAGCCTTTACCCACAACTTTCTACCGCGACTTGGAGTCGCACTTTCTCTCCTAGCAATCCTCCTTGTGATCTTTTTCCTCATCAAAAAACGAAGTTTTTATTATCCTAAATTCATCAAATTCTTCTGGAGAGCAGGTTTTCTCCTGACCTTAGTCCTCTATATCGCTATGATTGTAGAGTTAATCATGCTCACATCCCAATAAATCCCTAGAACAACTGATTCTAGGGATTTTAATTTATGGAAATTTATGGTGTCAGCTAACCCAGACACTTAACAAAGAGCCAGCATTCCTTTTATTTATAAATCTATTTTGTTAAGATCGTTTAAATCTTGCTCGTAGGCGGTCTGCTTGAGGTTTCCCAATAATCTTATCCAATAGGTGAGTGCCAAGACTCATTAAACCATAGAGTCCTCCCCCGAGACCTCCGATAAGAGCTACATAGAGGAAACTCCACAAACGTCCTGTTGGTTGGAAGAAAAATCCTAAAATCCACTGTAGAAAACCAACTAAGAGAAACATGACCATGGTCAAAATCATAATCAAAATTGTCCGCTTCAAGATAATCTTTCGACGAGCACCCGTTACCTGGCAGATATCTCGGTACATCAATACATTAGGAATGATGAGACCGATGGTCGTTGAAATCAAGGGACCATAACTATGGAAAATGGCAATAGTTGGTAACTGCAAGACTAACTTAGCAATGGATCCATAGACAAAATAAAGAACTGCCTTGCGATTGCGGAACATGGCCTGAAGCATGGGTGACAAGACCATATACAAACCTAGGATAGTAGACTGCAAAACTGCAAAGACAAACAAGCCCATGGCCAGACTATCTGGCTTGCCATAAAAGACTGTATAGAGAGGCTCCCCCACCATGACGACTCCAACCGTTGCTGGTAAGAGAAACATAAAGAGCATGGTCATACTATCTTGAACTAGACGAGCAGCAGCTCTCAAATCACCCTTGACATAATTTTCCGTCAAAAGTGGCAAGCCAACACTTCCAATCGAAACTCCAACAGAAATCAAAATCATAGTAATTTTATTAGGATTGGCGGAGAAATAAGAAAACATGACAACCAAGTCTTCATTGCTGTAGTTGGTAAACCAGGTCATGCTATTGATGAAGGTCATCTGGTCTAAAATCTGGAAGAGCTGGATGGCTGATCCTGTCAGGATAAAGGGAATGGCTTCCTTGATGGTATCAACCAAGAGTCGCTTGCTATTGATCTTATCCCGTGTTTCAAAGACTCTTTTGAGTAAACCTTCTTGGGCAAGGAAGTAGATCAAGACTGCAAAACTGGCCACCATCCCCACAAATGCCGCAAAGGTCGATTGGGTAACGGCTGATAAGTAGTCACCAGAACCCATCTTCATGATAATAAAAGTAGTCAGCAACATCCAGATAACACGGATCACCTGCTCGGCGATTTGGCTCATAGCATAGGGTTTCAGGTTATTCATCCCTTGGAAGAAGCCCCGGATAACACTCATAGATGGAAAAATCAGAACTGCCCAAGCCAAACTCTGCATGATAGGAATTAGGTCTTTCCCCACGCCCGACAAGTCTGCTAACCAAGGAGCAAAGAGATACAAGACCAAGGCAAAGACTAAACCCAATCCTGTCATAAAACCTAAAAAACTCCGAATCAAGGCAAAGCTATGCTCTTCTTCTCGCATGGTATTGTACTTAGCCACTTGTTTGGCGACCGCAACTGGGATACCCGCTGTCGAAATCAGCAAGAACCAGGCGTAAATATTGTAGCCCATGGTAAAGAGACCATTTGCCTTGGCAGCATAGGTCCCCATCCAGATATACCAGGGAATAATGTAGATAGCCCCAAGGAGGCGACTAATAAAGTTGCTAGCTGTTAGCCAAGCAGTCCCTCGCAACATCTGGGCTTGCTGGTGATTGTTTTCGTTAGACATAGTTTCCTCATTCAATTTTGATAACTAGGAAATTTTCCTCATCTTCCATTATAAACTTTTCCTTGTCACTTGTAAATTTACGACTTTCGGTTTACAATAGAAAGTATGATAAAGATTGAAACCGTATTAGATATTTTAAAAAAGGATAGTCTCTTCCGCGAGATTATCGACCAAGGTCATTACTACTACAACTACAGCGAAGTTGTTTTTGACAGCATCAGTTACGATAGCCGAAAAGTAAAAGAAGGCACTCTTTTTTTTGCAAAAGGCGCTGCCTTTAAAAAAGAATTCCTTACCTCTGCTATTACACAAGGTCTCGGATGGTATGTAGCTGAGCAAGACTACGAAGTTGGTATTCCTGTTATTGTCGTGAGCGATATTAAGAAAGCCATGAGTTTGATTGCTATGGAGTTTTATGGTAATCCACAAGAGAAACTCAAAATTCTCGCCTTCACTGGAACCAAAGGTAAGACAACAGCGGCCTATTTTGCCTATAACATCTTGGCTCAACACCATCACCCAGCTATGCTGTCTACCATGAATACAACCTTAGATGGCAAAACCTTCTTTAAATCTGCCCTCACAACTCCTGAAAGTATCGATCTCTTTGATATGATGGCTCAAGCTGTTCATAACGGAAGAACCCATCTCATCATGGAAGTCTCCAGTCAAGCATACTTGGTTAAGCGAGTCTACGGATTAACCTTTGATGTAGGTGTCTTTCTTAACATCAGTCCTGACCATATCGGTCCGATTGAGCATCCTAGTTTTGAAGATTACTTCTACCACAAACGTCTCTTGATGAAAAATAGCCGAGCAGTTGTCATTAATAGCGACATGGACCACTTCTCTGTGCTGAAGGAACAAGTGGAAGATCAAGAGCATGACTTCTATGGTAGCCAGTCAAGTAACCAAATTGAGAATTCCAAAGCCTTTAGCTTTTCAGCTACTGGTAAACTTGCTGGAGATTATGATATTCAACTCATCGGTCACTTTAACCAAGAAAATGCAGTTGCTGCAGGACTTGCCTGCCTTCGTCTCGGAGCCAGTCTTGAAGAAATCAAAAAAGGAATCGCTGCAACCCGTGTCCCTGGACGTATGGAAGTCCTTACGCAGAAAAATGGAGCCAAGGTCTTCATCGACTATGCTCACAATGGAGACAGTCTGAAAAAACTCATCAATGTGGTTGAAACTCATCAAACTGGAAAAATTGCTCTGGTTCTCGGTTCGACTGGAAACAAGGGTGAAAGTCGTCGCAAAGACTTTGGACTCCTTCTCGATCAACACCCTGAGATTCAAGTCTTTCTAACCGCGGATGATCCAAACTATGAAGATCCAATGGCCATTGCAGAGGAAATCAGCAGCTATATCAGTCATCCTGTTGAAAAGATTGCCGATCGTGAAGAAGCTATCAAGGCAGCGATGGCCATCACAAATCAAGAAGTTGATGCCGTGATTATTGCAGGCAAGGGAGCTGATTGTTACCAGATTATCCAAGGAAAGAAAGAAGACTATCCTGGAGACACAGCTATCGCAGAACGTTATCTATAAAATAAAAAATCAAGGGAAACATTCCCTTGATTTTTTTAGTCTTCTTTCTTAAATGAGTTTTTAAGACCTTCAACGGCACCTTCTACAGCACCTTTAGCATCTTCAACAACTTCTTTTGCTTTGGCAACTGTTTTTTCTACAGCACCTTCTGCTTCTGTCTTGCTATCGCCAGTAACTTTACCAAATCCTTCTTTGATAGCACCAGTCGCTTGTTCCAATTTATTTTCAAGTGACATAACTCTGTCTCCTTTGCTTTTAATACGATAATGGTTATCGCTTACATTCAGTTTATGCTTATTCTTTAGCAAAGTCAAACAATCTGCTCAAAATGAAGCAATTAAGGTAAATAGAAAGTCAACCGTTCCTTGTCGAAATCAACGGACAACTCATACTTTCCAGCTTCATTTTGCACAATATAGCCTAGAACGACTAAACTGTCCACAAAGATATCACGCCGTTTCTGCATGAGCTGGTCTTTTTTGAGAAACTTCAGTAAAAAAGTCGTCATATACTTGAGGGCGTACTCTGGATTGACATCCCCCAAAATGGCATAGAGTTCCTGCTGTTTTTCTGTCAAAGAATATTGATTCTTGACCTTGTAGAAATAATTAGATAGGGTCATTTTTTTTCTCGAGAAGTCAGTCTTTTCAACTAAAATAGCTGCATTGGTTTGATTGCGCAATTCCGTTTCAAAAGTCTTCTCCAGCAAGGCTTGATAGATTGGACTGTCCTCTCTTATAAAAATTTCTTGGTCAAGGGCTAAATTATCCGTAGATTCTAGAAAAGGGAGATTGAGGGAATAACGTTTGTTTTCCCTTCGGATCAAGCCTGCCTTAATATACTCTTCCATGAGTTTATCAACTGCCACATCTGGAAACTGAGCTTTGATTTCTCGTAGAATCACATCGTCATGCTGGTCCAGATAGTCAACCAAATCTATAAAAAATGGCTGTCGAATCAAACGAGAAGGATTAAAAATCTGAATCATGAAGATTCCTTTCTTTGCATTCTAAAAGAGGAGATGCTGCCAACTTGACTGGGATTGGTCCCTGGTTGATTCAGAGGCACAGGAAGTTCGAGTTTCCTGTAATATTCACTCCAAAAATCACTAATCTCCTGCTTCCCGTCCCCAAATTTCATCGGTACGCTCTCAAAAATCGGTAGGATTTCAGCGATGTACTGAGAACAGTAAAAGCCAGGCCCATCTGGATAAAAGGAGGCATTATAGGGTTCACCTAAATATTTGCTTGCTCTTTCCTTTACCAAGTCAGCTTCTATCTCTGGGTAGGCATAAAGATCGTAGAGATGAGTCGGTTCAAAAAATTCAGTCGGTTCTTGACAGATGACACCTGCTCGCCCACTAGCATGGTAGATGAAACCGTCCAAAAAGATGGCTACATGACTATAGTTCCCAGTAGAAGCCTGGATAGCCTGTCCCATGTCCGACTCATCTCTCACAAAAATCAAATCACCATTTTCTAACATCTTTCTCTCCTAGAAAAAAAAGGAGCCGAGACTCCTTTAGCTATAAGGAAACTAAAGTTTCCTCGTTTCAATTATCACTCAGGAACTTACCCATTAAAGCTTTCAGTCAACTGAGGCACCACTTGTTTCTTACGTGAAACAGCACCTGGAAGGAAAGCGTGATTATTTTCAAGTTTGAAGTTGAAAGCTGCTTCCACCTTGTCCATGTTTGATCCAAGAGCCAAAATTTCTGAGTTTGAGTTTACGATGTCTGTAATCATCAAAACAAAGTCAGAGTAGCCGTTTGCCGCATTAGCCGCTTGCATTGCTGCTTCGATTTCAGCTTGACGTTCCAAAACTTCAGCAATATCAACCGTATTCACTTGGGCAACACGAACCTTATTTCCGTTGAGTTCAAAAGTCTTAGCATCAATGTCAATCAATTCTTCAGCAGATTTACTAGCCAAGTTTGTACCAGCTTTCAGCATAGCAAGACCGTACTCTTCCAAGTTGACTCCAGCCAAGTCTGCCAATTCAGGAGCGATAACTTTATCTGATGGGTGTGTTGTTGGTGATTTCAAAAGAAGGGTATCTGAAATCAAACCTGAAAGCATCAAACCTGCGATTTCTTTAGGAACTGCTACACCATGTTCTTTGAACATGCGGTAAACGATAGATGAAGCTGATCCAACTGGTTCCAAACGCATGTAAAGCGGACTTGCAGTTTCAAAGTTAGCCACACGGTGGTGATCCACAACTCCGTAAACTTCTACTTCAGCGATATCTGACACTGATTGTTGGAATTCATTGTGGTCAGTCAAGATGACTTGTTCTGCACCTTCTGCTTTAGCTGATGTGATAACACGCGGTGCTTCTACACCAAAATAGTTCAAAACGAAGGCTGTTTCTTCGTTTGGAGTACCGAGAGCAACTGCTTCTGTGTCCAATCCATAAGCTTCTTTTGCAAGATAGGCAAAGGCTACAGATGACCCGATGGCATCTGAATCTGGATTTTGGTGACCAAATACTAGAATCTTAGACATGATAATACCTCTTTAAATTTATTCATCTTATTTTAGCACTTTTTTTCTCTTTTGACAAAAGTAAGAGGAGTCAAAGGACTCCTCATTAGACATCAATATCGCTAACTAGATTTTTTGAATGATTTTCAGATAAAAACCGTTCTTTCTGTGGACGTTTCTTACGTTTGAGGAGAGCCTCTGCAGACATGGCTTCTTCCTTGCTAGCAAAGCCCTCTACATAGATGAGTTTGACTGGCAAGCGAGCTCGGGTATACTTGGCACCCTTACCACTATTATGAACGGCAAGGCGTTTCTTCACATCTGTCGTATAACCAGTATAGTAAGAACCGTCACGGCACTCCACCACATACATATATGCCTTATGATCCATAGTAAATCTCTTGGATTTCTGGCGTATAGGAGCCATCGTCATTGTGAACAATGAGTGGTGGCAAGACCTTGAAGCCACTCGTCGATCCATCCTTGATAGCTTCGATTAAGAGCATATTTGCCTCCTTCTCTCGTTTAGGATAGACAAATTGCAGGCGCTTAGGTGCCAAATTGTGACGTTGAAGCATGTCTAGAATATCCAAAAGTCGATCTGGACGATGAACCATAGCCAAACGGCCATTAGACTTGAGAATACTCTGAGCACTTCGACAGATTTCCTCTAGATTAGTTGTAATTTCATGTCTAGCTAAGAGGTAGTGTTCACTCTCGTTCAGATTGGAATGCGGGTCCACCTTGAAATAAGGCGGATTGCACAAGATCATATCCACCTTACTTCCCTTAATGTGTGCAGGCATATTTTTCAAATCATCGCAGATAACCTGCATCTGCTCTTCCAAACCATTCAATTGAACTGAACGCTCAGCCATATCCGCCAAGCGCTCCTGAATCTCCACAGAGAGAATTTTGGCCTTGGTACGACTACTTGCAAAAAGTCCAACTGCACCATTTCCAGCACAAAAGTCCACAATTAAGCCATTTTTAGGAAAGCGAGGAAAGCGTGACAAGAGAACACTATCCACCGAATAGCTAAATACTTCTCTATTTTGAATGATCTTGATATCTGTCGAAAAGAGCTGGTTGATGCGCTCTCCTGATTTTAATAATTGTTCTTCCATATATTGATTTTAAAATACGAAATCTAATAGACTAGTTTTTCTCTTTCAGATTGTTGAGGGCTTCCCTTGTCCAGACAGGCATCATTCGGCTAAGTGGAGCAAAACCGTGCTTGATACGGTCATTTGAAAAACGTCTTCGTCTTGGCAGTTGGTGTTTTTCTTCCTCCAGCGTGCGAATAGACAGACTGGCTTTACCTGAAAATTCGTCCAAATCAACAACCTGAACTTGCACTTCTTCACCAATTTTCAAAACTTCATAGATATTTTCGATAAATCCTGTCCGAATCTCTGAAATATGGATCAGCCCAATCACCCCTGTCTCTAATTCGACAAAGGCACCATAAGGCTGAATTCCTGTAATACGCCCCTTTAGCTTATCACCAATTTTCATATTAGTCCTCAATTTCAATCGTTTCAATTACTACATCTTCAACTGGCTTGTCCATAGCACCAGTTTCAACAGCTGCAATGGCATCCAAGACTGCAAAAGATTCTGCATCGACCAATTGCCCAAAAACAGTGTGACGGCGGTCAAGGTGAGGAGTTCCGCCTTGCTCTGCATAAATCTCAGCGATTGGTTCTGGCCAACCACCACGCGCAATCTCTTTCTTAGAGTATGGCAAGTGTTGGTTTTGCACGATAAAGAACTGACTGCCATTGGTATTTGGTCCAGCATTGGCCATAGAAAGAGCCCCGCGAACATTATAGAGTTCTTCTGAAAATTCATCTTCAAAAGAATCACCGTAGATTGACTCACCACCCATACCAGTACCGGTTGGGTCCCCGCCTTGGATCATAAAGTCCTTGATAATACGGTGAAAAATCACACCATCATAGTAACCGTCTTTTGAAAGAGCGACAAAGTTGGCTACTGTTTTGGGAGCATGTTCAGGGAAGAGCTTGATACGCAAGTCTCCGTGATTTGTCTTAATGGTCGCCAGCGGACCTTCCACTGTTTCAATGTCTACTTGTGGAAAATGCAATTCTTTTTCTACTAAACCAAACTTAGTTAAGGCATCAAAAACACCATCTTCTTCTACTGTTTTTGTAGTATAATCTGCTTTTTCTTTGATTTTTTCATGGGAAACTCCCATGGCAATACTAATTCCTGCATAATCAAAGAGTTCCAAGTCATTGAGACCGTCTCCAAAAACCATGATATTTTCTGGTTTCAAGCCTAGATGCTCCACAACCTCAGCTACACCACTTGCTTTTGATCCTGAAATGGGCACGATATCAGATGAATGTTCATGCCAACGCACCATGCGAAGTTTATCCGACAAGGAATCTGGCAAGTGCAAGTCATCCCCTTTATCTTCAAAGGTCCACATCTGGTAAATATCTGCTTTTTCATGGAAGTCAGGATCCACATCCAAGTTCGGGTAAATCGGATCAATAGCCTCACTGATCATTTCTGTCCGAGTGGAGAGTTTAGCAGCATGACTGCCAACCAAACCATATTCAATCCCCTCTTGCTTGGTCCAAGAGATATACTCCTCAACATCTGACTTCTCAATCCGATGTTGATAAATAATATTTCCTTTTTTATCTTCTATATAAGCACCATTCAAGGTCACAAAAAGGTCCGGCTTGAGTTCACGAATCTCTGGAACAACTCCAAAAATGCCACGTCCAGAAGCAATTCCTGTCAAAATCCCTTTTTCACGCAACCGCTTAAAGACAGTAGGAATTGTATCCGGAATAAAACCTGTCTTTGACGCACGCAGGGTATCAT
The DNA here is from genome assembly GCF_003943395.1 of Streptococcus oralis. Taxonomy (GTDB): domain Bacteria; phylum Bacillota; class Bacilli; order Lactobacillales; family Streptococcaceae; genus Streptococcus; species Streptococcus oralis_BF. Next base: position 102,251 of record NZ_RJPJ01000002.1, read on the forward strand.
CGATATCAAAAAAGACGATTTTAATCTTCTTTGCCTTGTATTTTAATTTTGCATCCATCTCTCTACCTCTTTCAATCTAACTCTTTCCATTATACCATAAAGTAGAGAAATCCCACATCTCCAAAAAATTCGCTATCTCTTATTCTAATTCCTTGGATAAGTACAGAACTAAATCATCATTATTTTGAATAGTGGCATTCATTTCCAAAGGTTGGTTTCGATACCAAACGCCTGAACCATCTGGAATATAGCCTCGTTTGATGTACAATCTCTGGGCAGGTCCATATCCTGAATGGAGACCAACACCTAGGGTTACCTTATCCGATATGAGCTTAACTCGTTTTTCTGCTTCTTCTATCAAGAGATTGCCAATACCTTGGTTTTGAAAGGCTTCAAAGACATTGAAATCTGACAGTTCTGGAGCCATTCCAGCAAAGGGTCCCTGCTTAGCATCAGGTAAAATAGTAATGTAGCCCACTACAGCACTGGTAAGGTCAGCAATTAACACTTCCCTCTCTCCACTTTCCTGCTCCTTAAAGTATCGAGTTAAAATCTCCTCTCTACTTGGCCAACCTTGGCTAGTAAATCCTCGAGAGAGATCTTTAATGTCAGATTCTTGCATTTTTCTAATTGAACACGTCGTCTTCATAAGCTGCTCCTTTAAAACTTTCTCCCACCATTATAGCACGATAATAAAAATAAAAAGAAATAACCTAGTAAGAAAAAAGCATCTTACTAGGTCAAAAGTAGCTCTGTCCAACAGAACCCCGTAAAAGTCTGAAAAAGAGGTTCAACCGAATCTGAAAAAAGACCCGAGTTGATCAGAAAAAGAGGTCCCTCGGACCTGACTCGCCTTCTCATTTCAAAGCTCGTGAAAAAAAGACCCGTTGGGGTCTTTTTTTTCTTTAATCTTCGTTTACGAAAGGCATCAAAGCCATTACGCGAGCGCGTTTGATAGCTGTTGTTACTTTACGTTGGTTTTTAGCTGAAGTTCCTGTTACACGACGAGGAAGGATTTTCCCACGTTCTGAAACGAAACGGCTAAGAAGCTCAGTATCTTTGTAATCAACATATTCAATTTTGTTTGCTGCGATGTAATCAACTTTTTTACGGCGTTTGAATCCGCCACGACGTTGTTGAGCCATGTTTTTTCTCCTTTATAGTATTAATTGTCCATTAGAATGGTAAATCATCATCTGAAATATCCAAAGGATTGGTTGCTCCAAATGGATTTTCATCACGTGAAAAGTCTGGTACTGATTGTGTAGGTGCTGTATAACTAGTAGTTGGTGCAGAATAAGCTCCACCTGTATGTCCTTCACGCACACTACGGCTTTCCAACATTTGGAAATTATCAGCCACGACTTCTGTTACGTAGACACGTTGTCCTTGCTGGTTATCGTAACTACGAGTTTGGATACGACCGGTTATCCCGATAAGAGAGCCTTTTTTAGCCCAGTTAGCAAGATTTTCAGCCTGTTGGCGCCACATGACGACATTGATGAAATCAGCCTCACGTTCGCCATTTTGACTCTTGAATGTACGGTTTACTGCAAGAGTAAAAGTCGCAACTGCTACATTTGATGGGGTATAACGCAACTCAGCGTCACGTGTCATACGCCCTACAAGTACAACATTGTTAATCATAATTTACCTTCTTACGCGTCAAGTTTGACGATCATGTGACGAAGAATGTCAGCGTTGATTTTTGAAAGACGGTCAAACTCTTTAAGAGCTGCGTCGTCGTTTGCTTCAACGTTAACGATGTGGTAAAGTCCTTCACGGAAATCTTGGATTTCGTATGCAAGACGACGTTTTTCCCAAGTTTTTGATTCAACAACAGTTGCACCGTTGTCAGTCAAGATAGAGTCAAAACGTGCTACCAAAGCGTTTTTCGCTTCTTCTTCAATGTTTGGACGAATGATATAAAGAATTTCGTATTTAGCCATTGATATGTTCCTCCTTTTGGTCTAATGACCCCAAGACTTTGCAAGGGGTAAGTGAGGTTTGCTCACAATTAACTATTATACTAGAAAAACCGATAGATAGCAAGATAAAAGTGAAAAAAGAAGATGAAATCATCTTCTTTTTTCTAGTTTATGGTTTGATACGATGTAACATACGTGGGAATGGAATAGCTTCGCGGATATGTTTAGTTCCTGCTGCGAAAGTTACCATACGCTCGATACCAATCCCAAATCCACCGTGTGGTACAGTACCGTATTTACGAAGGTCAAGATAGAATTCGTATTCTGTACGATCCATACCCAGTTCTTCCATCTTAGAAACAAGGGCATCATAGTCTTCTTCACGCATAGAACCACCGATGATTTCTCCATACCCTTCTGGTGCCAGCAAGTCTGCACAAAGCACGCGCTCTGGATTTCCAGGGACTGGTTTCATGTAGAAGGCCTTGATGGCTGCTGGATAGTTCATGACAAACGTTGGTACACCAAAGTGGTTTGAAATCCATGTTTCATGTGGTGAACCAAAGTCATCACCATGCTCAAGGTGTTCGTAGTCAGCGTCTTCATCGTTTTCATGCTCTTGCAAGAGGTCAATGGCTTGATCGTAAGTGATCCGTTTGAATGGCTCTGCAATGTAGCGTTTCAAGAGCTCTGTATCACGTTCCAAGGTTTCCAAGGCTTGAGGCGCACGATCTAGAACACCTTGAAGAAGAGCCTTTACATAAGCTTCTTGCAAGTCAAGTGACTCATCGTGTGTCAAGTAGGAGTACTCAGCATCCATCATCCAGAACTCAGTCAAGTGACGGCGCGTTTTTGATTTTTCAGCACGGAATACTGGACCAAAGTCAAAGACACGACCAAGAGCCATAGCACCCGCTTCTAAGTAAAGCTGACCTGATTGACTCAAGTAGGCTGGCGTTCCAAAGTAGTCAGTTTCAAAGAGCTCTGTTGAATCTTCTGCCGCATTTCCTGAAAGAATTGGACTATCAAACTTCATGAAACCGTTCTTGTCGAAGAACTCATAGGTTGCATAGATGATAGCGTTACGAATTTGCATGACTGCTACTTGCTTACGAGAGCGCAACCACAAGTGACGGTTGTCCATCAAGAAGTCTGTTCCGTGTTCTTTTGGAGTGATTGGGTAGTCTTGTGATTCACCGATGACTTCGATGTCTGTGATATCGAGTTCATAGCCAAACTTAGAACGCTCATCTTCTTTGACAATCCCTGTCACATAGACTGAAGTTTCTTGGCTCAAGTGTTTGATTGTTTCAAATTTTTCAAGACCAACTTCTTCGCCAAATTTTTCAATAAAGTTTGGTTTGAAGGCAACTCCTTGGAAAAAGGCTGTTCCATCACGCAATTGCAAGAAGGCAATTTTTCCTTTTCCTGATTTGTTGGCAACCCAGGCTCCGATGGTCACTTCTTGACCAACGTAATCTTTTACTTCGATAATTGTTACACGTTTTGTCATGTTTTTATCTTCCTTTTTCTTTAACTTGTCCGAAGACATCATTACCCACTATTTTACCACAAATAGACTCTGATAGCTAGGTTCTACTGGAGAAATTTCGCGAGAATCTCGTTACAAAAAATCTTCGCCAAAACGACGAAGATTCTAAGTTTATTTTTCCATAAATTGATGCAAACGGCGAATAGCTTCTTTCAAGGTATCCATGTCAGTTGCATAACTGAGACGAACATTTTCTGGCGCCCCAAATCCTGCTCCTGTAATCAAAGCCAGACCGACTTCTTCAAGGATAGCTGTTGTAAAGTCTGTCACATCGGTATAACCCTTCATCTCCATCGCTTTTTTAACATTTGGGAAGAGATAGAAGGCTCCTTGGGGCTTGACAACTTCAAATCCTGGTACTTGGCACAAGAGAGGATAAATGGTATTCAAACGTTCCTCAAATGCTTGGCGCATGTTTTCGACGGAGTCCTGAGGTCCAGTTAGGGCTTCAATCGTTGCATATTGAGAAGCAGCTGTTAGATTCGAGGTTGTTTGTCCTGTCAATTTGCTCATAGCAGCAATAATCTCAGGATTTCCTACTGCATAACCTACTCGCCAACCAGTCATGGCATATGCCTTAGATACACCGTTAATAACAATGGTTTGCTTGCGAATGGTTTCTGACAGACTAGAGATTGGAACAAATTCATTTCCGTTATAAACCAGACGTCCGTAGATATCATCTGCTAGGATGAGAACATCATGTTCAACCGCCCAATTTCCGATAGCCAGCAATTCCTCACGAGAGTAGATCATACCAGTCGGATTCGATGGCGAATTGAGAACCAAGACCTTGGTCTTATCTGTTCGAGCTGCTTCTAGCTGCTCGACTGTTACTTTAAAGTGATTGTCTTCCTTGGCTTGGACAAAGACCGGCACACCTTCTGCCATCTTGACTTGGTCTCCATAACTGACCCAGTATGGTGTAGGGATGATGACCTCATCACCTGGATTGACCACGGCCATAAAAAAGGTATAGAGAGAGAACTTGGCACCTGTAGCAAATGTAACCTCGTTGGCTGCTACGGAATAGCCATAGTAGCGTTCAAAATAGGTATTAACCGCCGCCTTTAACTCTGGTAGCCCTGAAGCAACTGTATAAAAGGAAGCTCGTCCATCTCGAATCGCTTCCACCGCCGCATCCTGAATATTTTCAGGAGTATGAAAATCTGGCTGCCCCAAGGTTAAGAAAAGGACATCCCTTCCTTGAGCTTTTAATGCTTTAGCTCTTGCATCACTAGCTAGAGTGACACTCTCTTCCATTTCTAGTACACGTTTGGATAGTTTCATATGCCCTCCTTATTGGACCAATGCTCCAGTTTCAAAATCTATCAGATAGTAGTGATTTCCTGACTTAACTTCCCAAATTGGCTTGTCCTGATAGCGACCAAAGGTGACTTTGTCAATGTCGCTAGCTCCTTTTTCCCTCGAAATCGTCGCTGCCTTGTCTTGAGAAATCCCCTTATCTAGCTGATAAACGTAAATCTTGTGGTCATTCTTTTCAATCAGTACGGCAATGGCCTCTTGCTTTTTATTATGTCCTAAAACGCTGTAATAACCTTCTAGTCCATTATAAAAATCAACCTGATCTGCCTTTTCCAATTCTGCATACTGCTTGGCTAGTTTTTCTCCCTCAACTCTAGCATCTTGATAGGGTTTCATGCTGAGTGATATCAGATAAAGGAAGGAAGTCGTCATGACTAGTACTACCAGAGCAATGCCGATTCCATACTGTAAAAGTAGCTTGTTTTTTGCTTTTTTCTGTCTTAGTTTCACTCGTCTATTTTACCATCTCTCCTTCTTTATTACAAGTGAAGACGGGAACATTCTAAGATTCTTTTCCTATAAAATGTAAGTTCTTGTTTTTCTCTCTCATTATTGATAAAATAGCCTTATGAAACAATATTTGAAAGAGAAAATTTCCGATAATCAATTAGACTTGAAGACGGCTATCATCCTCAATAAAGCCATACGGACTTTTAAACCATATGAAGCTAAGGCTGCTAAAGAACACGGGCTAACACCCACCCAATTTTCAGTTTTGGAAACCCTCTATAGCAAGGGGGAACTGCGCATTCAGGATTTGATTGAAAAAATGCTAGCCACTTCTGGAAACATGACTGTTGTCATTCGAAATATGGTTCGAGATGGATGGATTTCTAGAACTTGCGACCCCAAGGATCGTCGCTCCTTTTTCCTGAAATTAACACCTGCAGGACGCAGAAAAATCGAAGAGGTTCTTCCTGACCATATCGATTCGATCGTAGAAGCACTCAGCATCTTGGAAGATGGCGAAAAGGAAGACTTAATCCGCATTTTAAAAAAATTTAAAAATTTGTGAGCAAAATTATTGCTAATTAGTATCATTTGTTGTAACATGGATGGTAACAAAAGAGTTCGCTCTTTGAATTTTAAACTAAAGGAGACATATCATGTCTAAAAAAGTATTATTTATCGTCGGTTCACTTCGCCAAGGTTCTTTCAACCACCAAATGGCCCTCGAAGCTGAAAAAGCACTTGCTGGAAAAGCGGAAGTTAGCTATCTTGATTACTCAGCTGTTCCTCTCTTCAGCCAAGATTTGGAAGTTCCAACTCATCCAGCTGTAGCTGCTGCTCGTGAAGCAGTCCTTGCTGCCGATGCCATCTGGATTTTCTCTCCAGTCTACAACTTCTCTATCCCTGGAACCGTGAAAAACTTGCTTGACTGGCTCTCTCGTGCCCTTGACTTGTCTGATACACGTGGCACTTCTGCCCTCCAAGACAAGTTTGTTACTGTCTCATCTGTAGCCAATGCCGGTCACGAGCAGCTCTTTGCTATTTACAAAGACCTCTTGCCATTTATCCGTACACAAGTCGTTGGTGATTTTACAGCTGCTCGTGTCAATGACTCTGCTTGGGCAGATGGAAAATTGGTGTTAGAAGAAGCAACTGCTTCATCACTTGCAAAACAAGCTGACGACCTTCTTGCAGCCATCAACTAATACAGCAAAAACCAGCTCGAATGAGCTGGTTTTATGCTTGTTTCACAAAGACGAGTTCTAAGTCACTGGATAAATCAGGTTGGTAGTCAAAACCTGCAAAGCGGAGCTTGCGAGCTTGTTCGACTGTTTGGACTTGCCCTTCTATCAAGGCGGTCAAAAAGGCGCCACGGGCTTTTTTTGAAATGGTTGAATGAATTTTCAACTGTCCTGCCTTGTCCTCCATAAATTTGAAGGTCACCATCTTTTCTCTGATTTCCTTCGAAAATACGGTTTCAAACTCTGATGACAGGAGTGAGAATATCAAGTCCTCATCCTGAAGTGCCTCATCATAGGCTGACTTCCAATGACTCTTTAGAGTTTTTCCAGCAACTTTTAACTTCACCAAGAAGTCCAAACGGTGAGGAGCCATGGGTGACAAGGCGGGGACAACACCGTATAAAGCTGAGGTAATCAGGACATGATTTTCAAGATAGGTTTGTTCAGCCTCGGTTAACTCATCTCGTTTGATGTGGCGATACATGAGACCATCAAAGAGTTTCAAGGCTGGATAGTTCTTAGCCCTGTGATCTTTTAAAGCTTGAATATGAGCGTACTCTTCTTCTGCTTTCTCGGCAGATACCTTATAAAAAGTCTCTAATTCACTAGCTGAGTAATGCGCCAATGAGACAAGGACTGCCTGACTTTCTTCCCTCAAAGGGAGCGCTTCGATACAAGGATGGTCTGTGTTCATTTCTTTTGCTGTTGGGATTAAAATTTTCATATTGTTAGTGTAGCATATTTTTCAATCACGACCAAGAATTTCATCTTAAAAACCTCGGTTCATACCGAGGTTTCTCTGTTTATTTTGGCCATCCTAACCAGATAGCCACGAGAACAAGGCCTGTGCCAGCTAAATTTGTTAAGATAGACAAGAATTTATCTTTTTTCTCCTTGAACTGAGAAAACCTATTTTTATACTCAATGAAAATCAAAGAGCAAACTAGGAAGCTAGCCGCAGGCTGTACTTGAGTACGGCAAGGCGACGCTGACGTAGTTTGAATTTGATTTTCGAAGAGTATTATTGTACTTTAAAGGTCTTGAGATAATTATCTTTTCCAACTTGACCTTCGAAGGATTGACCATTTTCGAGGTAAGGAAGGTCGTCTGATACTGAAGCCTTGACCTTATAAATCTTGCCATCAACTTTAAAGAAATAGACGGTATCACCCTTGATGACAGCTGATTTAAGGTCTGAAACTACTCCCTTGATGTTTTCTACCGTTTCATTATCCAGCTCGAGGTCGTTTTTATTGGCATACTTGCTGAGGAGTTCATCTACCGTAGTTGCTACGATAACGTTTTGGTACTCCACTGCATCGACCAATGCATACTCCTTGACCAAGCCTGCATTGTCCTTCAAGCCCATGATATAGAGTGGTTTGTCATTGAGGTTGACAAGAATAGGGAAGGTAGCCTTGTAGGCCTTCTCCTGAACGGCTCCTTCTGCAGAAGCACGGGCTGATTCTTCGGTTGCTGAAGCTAGATTGTACTTGGTGATTTCACCAGTGCGCATATTTTCGAGGATAAATCCTAGATTACTTTCATCAGCATTTGCTGAAGTCACTCCTGTGTAGAGATAAATGTCATTTCCGATAGAAAGATAGTTATAGCCTTCTGTCGTTTGGGTAACGTTTTTCTTAGAAATCAAAGCATTCCAGAAGCCGTCTTTATACTTGCCGTTGTAGTTGATTTGTTCGATGGTTTCTTCTGCTGGATAGACACGGTCCACCCATTCTGGCACTTCATCCAAGCTGTATTCCTTGGTTTCTCCATTGGTAGCATCTAAGATAATAACAGATGAAGGGCGAGGGACTCCTAGACCAAACTGCTTTTGATAAACGGTTGCTACATAGAAGGGATTGCCTTCATCATCCACCTCAAAGGAGGGCGTTTTAAAAATCTTGGTTGGGTACTTGATCCGAAGATGGCGTTTGACATCACGATTAAAATACTCGGAGTCTGAATACTTCATCGGCGTTTTTAAATCCACCAATTCCGCATTTCCTGTCACCATATCAACCTTGATATACTCACCAATTCCCTTGGACTGATTATTAAACCATTTGATCGGGTCGGCATACTCCAAAGGTGTCACCCGATAAGGTTTGCCATCAACCGTCAGCTGAGTATAGGTATCTGCTGCCACATACTGGGAGACCTTATCCGTCAAAGAACCCAGGTAACGGTCACCAATCTTTTCTGCAGTGCTCCGATCTAGGATTGGAACCTTACTGGTATCACTCTTAGGAAAATCTTTAAAGTCTTTTTCTGTGATGGACACCACATTAGCATAATTTTTTGCTTGGAAAAAGCTAGAGGTTACTAGGCTTACCAGACCAGCAAGGACAAAGATAAGTCCTGCGGCCAGCAACAATCCTCCACCTAATTTATTAAAATGAAATCCTTCTAGATTGAGATCTTTAGCAACCTTGCCATGACGTACGTGAACTGTCTTGAGGAGATTGGTATCCTTACGAATACTAAACAAAATCCCCATCACCACCAGATGCCCACAGAGAAAGAAGATGAATTCCCAACTGGTAAGATTGAAGGGTGGCAAAAAGATATACCAGGTCGTTGCGATAAAAACAAGTTCAAATAGTATGCGTTTCATCTGAGTTCCTCCTAAATAATTCGTCCTTCTAAATGATCCAGTTCATGTTGGCATATCTGAGCTGGAAAACCTGTTAGTGTAATGGTCTGCTCCTGCCACTTACTATCGCGATAGGAAACCGTAATCGTTTCATAACGAGTCGTCGTTCGAACCCCAGTCAAAGATAAACAACCTTCCTCCGTCTCGTAAGCTCCCTCAAAAGACAAAAGGACGGGGTTAAACATGACCATAGGAACCAGTCCAAGATTCAAGATAATCACGCGCTTCTGCACACCAATCATATTGGCCGCCAGACCGACACAGGTCTCGCGATTAGCCAACAGGGTATCCTGCAAATCCTTAGCCAGATAAAGGTCTTCCTGACTTGCAGGTTTCGAGACCTGCGACAAAAATAAGACATCTCGGACAATTTTCTTTTCCATTCTCTTACGCTCCTTACAACTTTACTTTATTATAACACAAAAGAGGGCGACTTCTAGTCCTTTCCCTCAAATGCAAAAAAAGCCATCCGAAGATGACTTTCTTTTTAAATCGCATTCTTATCAAGACCAAGTTTACGTTGAACAAACTTAACGATTTCGACGATGATAATCATTGAGAAGCTTCCGCCTATAACGATTCCCCATTGTGACAAGTCTAGTTTGGTTACGTGGAAGATTCCTTCAAGCGGTTCTACAACAATTGTTGCCATCAAGAGAATGAAGGATACCAAGATTGACCAGTTAAAGGTCTTAGACTTGAATGGTCCAACTGTCAAGATGGATTGGTAAACAGACTTAACGTTGTAGGCATGGAATAGTTGAATCAAACCAAGGGTTGCAAAGGCCATAGTAAGGGCATCCGCATGAATGGCATGATTGTCACCCACATGAACTGAGTAAGCAATTGCAAGTCCATAAACACTCATAACAATAGCTGCTTGGAGTACACCTTGATAGATGATAGAACTCAAAACACCACCTGAGAAGAAGCTTGCCTTTCGTCCACGTGGTTTATGATTCATGACACCAGGCTCAGCAGGTTCAACACCAAGAGCGATAGCTGGGAAGGTATCTGTTACCAAGTTGATCCACAAAAGATGAACTGGCTGCAAGACGTCCCAACCAAACAAGGTTGATAAGAAGATAGTTAATACTTCAGCAGTATTGGCAGAAAGTAAGTACTGAATAGTCTTTTGAATGTTTGAGAAGACCTTACGTCCTTCTTCAACTGCGACGATAATAGTCGCAAAGTTATCATCTGCAAGAATCATGTCAGAAGCCCCCTTAGAAACCTCTGTACCAGTGATTCCCATACCGATACCGATATCGGCTGTTTTCAGAGCTGGCGCATCATTAACACCGTCACCTGTCATAGCAACAACCTTACCTTGTTTTTGCCAAGCCTTGACGATACGAACCTTGTGTTCTGGAGACACACGGGCATAAACAGAGTATTGACCAACTACTTTTTCAAAGTCTTCATCTGACAGTTCGTTGAGCTCAGCACCAGTTAAAACGTGGCCTTCTGTATCATTTGCATCAATAATTCCCAAACGTTTGGCAATAGCTTCTGCAGTATCTTGATGGTCACCCGTAATCATGATTGGACGGATTCCAGCTTCCTTAGCCACACGAACAGCTTCTGCAGCTTCGGCACGTTCAGGGTCAATCATTCCAATCAATCCAGTAAAGATCAAGTTGTTTTCAAGCTCTTCAGAAGTAAGATTTTCTGGAATACTATCGATAATCTTATACGCACCCGCAAGGACACGCAAGGCTTGGTGAGCCATTTCAGAGTTGTTTGTGTGAATTATGTCATTGACTTGATTATCAATCGGAGCGACATCTCCAGCTTTATCCCGAGCAACACAACGTTTCAAGAGTTGGTCAGGGGCTCCCTTGACTGCTACGAGGAATTTACCATCTGGCAATGGATGAACCGTTGACATGAGTTTACGATCTGAGTCAAACGGCAATTCAGCCACACGAGGATATTGCTCTAAAAATCCTTTAACATCATAGCCCTTGTCCAAGGCATACTGGATGAAGGCTGTTTCCGTTGGATCCCCGATCAGGTTTCCTTCTGCATCAATCTTAGTATCATTAGCCAAAACAACAGAACGAAGAAGAGGCATTTCAAGACCTAGTTCAATGTCATCAGCTGAATCATGTAGGACTGCATCATAGAAGACTTTTTCGACTGTCATCTTGTTCATGGTAAGCGTACCGGTCTTATCAGAAGCGATGATTTCAGTTGAACCAAGCGTTTCAACTGCTGGCAACTTACGAACGATAGAGTTTCGTTTTGCCAAAACTTGAGTACCAAGGGCAAGAACGATGGTCACGATAGCAGGAAGCCCTTCTGGGATGGCTGCAACAGCAAGCGCAACAGAGGTCATCAACTCACCAAGTGGATTTTTACCTTGAATGAAGACTCCGACTACAAAAGTAACAAGGGCAATGACCAAAATCGCATAGGTCAAGACCTTAGAAAGGTTGTTCAAGTTTTGTTTGAGTGGTGTATCCGTCTCATCCGCATCTTGGAGCATGCCAGCGATATGACCCACTTCCGTGTACATACCTGTATTGACAACAACACCAAGACCACGACCATAAGTCACATTTGAGTTTTGGAAGGCCATATTGACACGGTCACCAATACCAGCATCTGCAGAGAGCTCGACAGTCAAGTCTTTTTCGACTGGAACAGACTCACCTGTTAGGGCTGCTTCTTCTATTTTAAGTGAATTAGCCTCTAGCAAGCGAAGATCTGCTGGTACGACGTCACCTGCTTCAAGGGCAACAATATCACCTGGTACCAATTCTTTGGAATCAATTTCTGCCATGTGTCCATCACGAATAACGCGAGCAGCTGGACTAGACATAGACTTGAGGGCTTCAATAGCTTCTTCTGCTTTTCCTTCTTGGTAAACACCAAAGGCAGCATTGATGATAACTACGGCTAGGATGATGATGGCATCTGCAATATCTTCTCCACCAGAAGTTACGACTGACAAGATAGCCGCAGCAATCAGGATGATAATCATCAAATCCTTAAATTGCTCGATAAACTTGACTAGGAGAGATTTTTTCTCACCCTCTTCCAGTTCATTGCGTCCATATTCAGCTAGACGTTTCTGCGCTTCGCTTGACGAAAGACCTTGCTCAGTCGCATCCACAGCCTTCAAGACCTCTTCAGGACTTTGAGTATAAAACGCTTGGCGTTTTTGTTCTTTTGACATGTGTCTCCTCCTTGACTTTATGTGCAAAACAAGCTCTCTTTTGGTTTTATGACAAACAAAAAGAGACCTGTTAATCATAACAAGTCTCGCTGTTTAAGATAGCGCCGGAAAGCATACTTTTCAGTATAAAATTCGGAATGACGACACTATCACAGGTTTCTGCCAGCTACTCCCTTGAGTAGTACTATTATATCAAAATTTGAACAATTTTCAAGAATTAAAATCCGATGAAACAAGACTAAATTTGAATTTTCCCATGAAAACCAGTATAATGAAAACAGAATCTCAGCACTAGAAAGGAAGTCCGATGAACCAATCCATGTCAAATCTCAAATTGGCAGAACGTGGAGCCATTATCAGTATTTCAACCTACCTCCTCTTGTCTGCGGCAAAATTGGCAACTGGTCACCTCCTGCATTCTTCCAGTTTGGTGGCAGATGGTTTCAACAACGTATCCGATATTATTGGAAATGTAGCCCTCTTGATCGGGATTCGGATGGCTCGCCAACCTGCAGACCGTGACCATCGTTTCGGTCACTGGAAGATTGAAGATTTGGCTAGTTTGATCACTTCCATCATCATGTTCTACGTTGGTTTTGATGTGCTTCGGGACACCATTCAGAAAATCCTCAGTCGGGAACAAACGATTATCGATCCTCTGGGAGCATTTCTAGGAATCATTTCGGCAGCGGTCATGTTTGCTGTTTATCTCTACAATACACGCCTCAGTAAGAAATCCAAATCCAAGGCCCTCAAGGCAGCTGCGAAGGACAATCTTTCCGATGCTGTCACCTCGCTTGGGACTTCCATTGCTATCCTAGCTAGCAGTTTCAATTATCCTATCGTGGATAAATTGGTCGCTATCATTATCACTTTCTTTATCTTAAAAACAGCCTATGATATCTTTATCGAGTCTTCCTTCAGTCTTTCAGATGGTTTTGACGACCGTTTGCTAGAGGACTACCAAAAGGCTATTATGGAGATTCCAAAGATTAGTAAGGTCAAATACCAAAGAGGGCGTACCTACGGTAGCAATATCTACCTTGATATCACCCTAGAGATGAATCCTGACCTGTCAGTCTATGAAAGTCACGAAATTGCAGACCAGGTCGAGTCTATGCTAGAAGAGCGCTTTGGAGTCTTTGATACCGATGTCCATATCGAGCCAGCTCCCATACCTGAAGACGAAATTTTAGACAATGTCTACAAAAAACTGCTCATGCGTGAGCAATTGATTGATCAGGGAAATCAGCTAGAAGAACTCCTTGCTGAAGACTTTCTCTATATTCGTCAGGATGGGGAGCAGATGGACAAAGAGGCTTATAAGTCTGAAAAAGAACTTAAAGCTGCGATTAAGGATATTCAGATTACCTCCATTAGTCAGAAAACCAAACTTATTTGCTATGAGTTAGATGGCATCGTCCACACTAGTATCTGGCGTCGCCATGAGACTTGGCAAAATATCTTTCATCAAGAGACAAAAAAAGAATAGAGAAATCCTGTCATAAGACGGGATTTTTCTATTCTTCTAACTATCAAACTCACTTAGGTATTCATAGCGTTCGTATTTTTCAAGGAGTTCTTCGTTTTTCTCGTCTAGCTCTTTCTGAAGGGTCGCTAGTTTGCCAAAGTCAGAGCCATTTGCCTGCATCTCCTCTTCAATAGCAGCGATACGATTTTCCAAGGCTTCAATATCGCCTTCAATGCTTGCCCACTCCTGCTTTTCTTGATAGGTCATGCGTTTCTTGTCTTCACGGACTTTGACCACTTTCTCCTTTTCGACCTTTTGCACTTGATTGGCCATCTCTGTTTCAAAGGCTTTTTCATCAAGGTAATCAGTGTAATGACCAAAGAAAGTACGGATGTTGCCATTCTCAAAGGCAAGAATCTTGGTCGCTACCTTATCCAGAAAATAACGGTCGTGGCTAACTGTCAAGACAGGACCCGCAAAGCCCTGCAAGAAATTCTCCAAAACTGTCAAAGTCGCAATATCCAAATCATTGGTCGGCTCGTCCAAAAGAAGAACATTTGGTTTTTCCAAGAGCAATTTGAGAAGATAAAGGCGTTTTTTCTCTCCGCCTGACAATTTCTCAATCAAGGTTCCATGCGTCGAACGTGGGAAGAGGAACTGCTCTAGCAACTCAGCGATGGAAGTCGTAGAACCACCACTGGTCTTGACTTCTTCTGCCACTTCCTGCAGGTAATTGATAACGCGCTTGCTCTCGTCTAAGCCTTCGATTTGTTGAGAGAAATAGGCAATGCGAACCGTCTCACCGATGATCACTTGACCTTTAGTCGGCTCAAGACTTCCTGCGATGAGATTAAGCAGAGTTGACTTCCCGACACCGTTGTCCCCAACGATTCCGATACGGTCTTTAGCTTGCACTAAGAGATTAAAATCTTGCAAAATGGGCTTGTTCTCATAAGCAAAGGAAACATTCTGAAACTCGATGACTTTTTTCCCAATCCGACTTGTTTCAAAGTTCATGGTCAAGTCTGTTTCAGCAACGCCACCTGAAACTTCCTTTTTCAGGTCTTGGAAACGATTGATACGAGCCTGCTGCTTGGTCGCACGCGCCTGCGGTTGTCTGCGCATCCAGGCCAATTCTTGCTTATAGATTTGTTCCTTTTTGTGGAGTAAGGCAGCATCGCGCTCATCTTGTTCCGCCTTGAGACGAACATAGTCCTGATAATTTCCCTGATACTCGGTCAAGCCTGCTCGGTCCAACTCGAAAATTCGTGTTGACAAAGCGTCTAAGAAATAGCGATCATGAGTGATGAAGAGAACGGTCTTCTTGGAATTTTTCAAAAAGAGGGTCAGCCACTCAATAGTCGCAATATCCAAGTGGTTGGTCGGCTCGTCCAGAAGCAAGAGGTCGTGGTTTCCTAGGAGAACTTGCGCCAACTGAACCCGTCTTCTTAGACCACCTGACAGTTCCCCAACAGGAGTTGATAAGTCCTGAATACCCAACTTGCTGAGAACCGTCTTGACCTGGCTTTCAATTTCCCAAGCTTGGAGAGAGTCCATCTCTGCCATGACACGTTCCAAACGAGCCTGCTTGTCCTCACTGTAGTTGAGCATGATCAACTCATACTCACGAATCAGCTGAATTTCCTTGAGGTCGCTGGATAGAACCGTATCCAAAACTGTCTTGCTATCATCAAAATCTGGATTCTGTGTCAAGTAGCCAATCTTGTAGTCATTCTTAGCTGAAAAGGGACTAACATCACCATCAAAACCTGAAACTCCAGAAAGGACATCTAAAAGGGTGGTCTTGCCCGTTCCATTGACACCAATTAGACCGATTCTGTCCAAGTCATGGATAATAAAGGAAATATCCTTAAAAACGGTCTTGTCTCCGACGGATTTGCTTAGTTTTTCAACGATAAAATCACTCATTTTTTCTCCCTTAGGTAAGCATGGATGGCTTGTCGGTCATTTTCCAATTCTCCATCAACAATGGCAAACTCAATCTCTGTTAAAACCTCTCCTAAATCTGGACCTGGCTGGTAACCATATTCCTTAATCAAAATGCCACCATTTATTTGGATTTCTTTCTTATCATGAATAGTTAAGCTCTGATAGGTTTTTGTGATTGCTTGTGGGTTGACTACTTTTCCTTGAGCCTGACGAAGACTTTCAGCTTGTAGAAGGGAATCCAAGTCAAAGCGGTAACAATCGCGCTTGCTCAGCTCTCCCTTTTCACGCAGAGCCAATATGGTCAGCAAATCCTGAACCTGCTTGGCAAACTGGCGTGAGGTTTTCCATGCCTTCAAAAATGGCTGTGCATCTTTAATCTCCAAGGCCCACAATAGAGCTGCCCAGGCTTGTTCAGAAGAGGCAAAGGTGAAATCAGTCTCCAAATCAAACAGTCTATTGAGCTTGTCTTGGCTTCCTGCCATATCTGGAAGATAGTCATAAGCTTGACTCTCAATCATGGCAGACAGACCAACTTGCCAAAAAGGTGCCAGCAAGAGTTTATCAAACTCAACGAAGGTGCGCTCCACAGAAATCTTCTCCAAGAGCGGAGTCAAAGTCTTCATCGCTTCAAATGTTTCTGGCTCAAGTTCAAAACCAAGACTGGCCTGAAAGCGGAAACCACGCATAATACGTAGAGCATCTTCATTGAAACGTTCACTAGCCACTCCAACTGCTCGCAAGACTTTGTTTTCCAAATCTTTGAGACCATCGAACAAATCAATGATTTCTCCTGTCTCATCCAAGGCAAAGGCATTAACTGTGAAATCACGGCGCTTGAGGTCTTCTTCTAGCGAACGCACAAAGGAAACCGCACTGGGTCTGCGATAGTCCACATAGACATCTTCTGTCCGAAAGGTCGTCACCTCATACTCCTCGTCCCCATCTAAAACTAAGACCGTTCCGTGCTCAATTCCGATATCGGCTGTTCGCGGAAAAATCTGCTTGGTCTCCTCTGGATAGGAAGAAGTCGCAATATCCACATCGTGGATGGGGCGATTGAGGAGGGCATCTCGAACAGAGCCCCCAACAAAATAAGCCTCAAAGCCTGCTTCTTTAATTTTTTCTAATACTGGTAAAGCCTTCTGAAATTCAGAAGGCATTTGCGTTAATCTCATAATAAGTGTTCTAATCCATAGACAAGCTCATGACGCTTGACAACTTCTTTGATTCCCAAATTCACTCCTGTCATGAAGGAGCTGCGATCATAAGAGTCATGACGGAGGGTCAATCCTTCTCCCTGATTGCCAAAGATGACTTCCTGATGGGCTACCAAGCCTGGCAAACGAACCGAGTGAATCCGCATGCCATCAAAGTCAGCACCGCGGGCACCTGCAATTAATTCTTCCTCATCAGCCGCACCTTGCTGGATTGATTCCCGAACTTCTGCCATCAACTCAGCTGTTTTAATGGCTGTTCCACTCGGAGCATCTTTTTTCTTGTCATGATGAAGCTCGATGATCTCCACATTTGGGAAATATTTGGCAGCCTGCGCCGCAAATTGCATCAGCAAGACAGCTCCCAAGGCAAAGTTAGGAGCAATCAAGCCACCCAAATTTTGTTCACGGGAAAATGCTTTTAGTTCTGCAATTTCTTCACTAGTGAAGCCTGTTGTTCCAACCACTGGAGCAAAGCCATTTTCAAGGGCAAAGCGCGTATTTTCGTAAGCAACAGCTGGTGTGGTGAAATCCACCCAGACATCAGCCTCAAATCCAGCCAAGGCAGCCTTATCATTGAAGACAGGAATACCCTGCCATTCTGACTCAGACTCAAAAGGATCCAAAACTGCGACCAAGTCCAAGTCTGGATCAGCCAAGACCATCTGACAAGCGGCTTGACCCATCTTTCCCTTAAAACCGGCAATAATTACTCGAATACTCATCTCTACTCCTATTCAAGATACAAAGGACATTAGCTGCCCATGAAAAATAGAGAATGGCGCTGACTTTCCACGAAAGGCAAAACAGGCATCTTTTTTCAAGTGGCAGATAGTCCGTGTTCAATTTCTAAGATACAAAGCCTGCCCAAACAAATCTAGACAACTGGCGTATAACTCAAGGCGATACTGCCTTCTCCAAGGTGGGTCCCAATGACACTACCAAAGCTGACAATTGGAATCTCCGAATTCACACCACTCTCAATCAAGAGTTGACGCAAATCTGCCGCCTTCTGAGGTGCGTTACCATGAATGACTGTAATACGGTAGTCCCCATCTTTTGTCAACTCTTTGATGATTTCCACCAAACGTTTGATTGCTTTTTTCTCTGTACGAACTTTTTCGTAAACTTCAATCACACCTTGGTCATTAAAGTAAAGAATGGGCTTGATACTGAGAAGATTTCCTAGGATGGCCGCCCCATTTGACAGACGTCCTCCCTTAACCAAGTGATCAAGGTCATCTACTATGATAAAGGCTGAATTATCAGCGATTTGGATAGCCAATTTCTCCTGAATCTGAGCAAAATCATCGCCCTGTTCTGCCCATTCAAAAGCACTCTCTACCATAAATCCTAGAGGGGAGCTTGTGATATGAGTATCTGGAAAGGCAATGGTCAAACCTTCATACTCGTCTAACATATATTGGATATTCTGATAAAAACCTGAAATCCCTGACGAAAGAAAGAGTCCCAAGACATGGCTATAGTCCTCTTCTTTCAAGGAACTTAGAATCTCATCCAATTTAGCAACACTTGGTTGACTGGTCTTAGGCAATTCTGTAGACTGAGCCATTTTTTGATAAAATTCCTCAGCAGTCAGATTGACACCTTCAACATACTCTTCCCCATCAATATTGACGGGAATATCCAGGATAAAAAGATTTTCTCTTTGCAGCGTCTTCTCCTCTAAATAGGCTGAAGAATCTGTAATGACAGCTAATTTCATGACTAAAACTCCAAATTGATTCCTGGAAGGTCCAAGGCGATTTCTGTTACTTCATACGTCAAACGATTGAGCATGTTCAAACATGGACGTGCCAAGTTTTCGACTTCTTCTTGGTTAAATTCGCTTGGTTCGTTGACAATACGACCTTCCACATGGTTAACTTGAGAAATTGTTCCGCTGATGACAAATTTGTCAAAGACAATCATGAAACTCAAGATTACGACTAAAGAAGTCACTTGGTTTTCTTGGTCATGTTGGAGCAACTGAAAGTTCACGTCTACCTTGGTTTCAGGAGCTCCATTTTCATTTTCCCATTCAAAGTTACGAGCATCAAAGTGATACTGACTAACAAATTCTTGTTCTCGTTTAAGATTCATTTTTCTCTCCCATTGCTACAATTTACTATGCAATTGTACCACATTTTTATCATTTCATCTAGTTTTCTAGGCTTTAGTCAATTCCGATTTCATCTTTAACAACAGCAGCAATCGTATCTACATAGTAATTGACTTCTTCTGTTGTAGGGGCTTCTGCCATGACGCGCAAAAGGGGTTCTGTTCCACTTGGGCGGACAAGGATACGGCCGTTCCCTGCCATTTCTTCTTCCATCTTTTCGATGATTGTCTTGATGGCTGGTACTTCCATGGCTTTTTCTTTCATGGCATTTTCCACTCGGATATTGACCAGTTTTTGTGGGTAAATCGTCACTTCTGATGCTAGTTGAGACAAGCTCTTGCCTGTTTCTTTCATGATTTTAGTCAATTGGACAGCTGATAATTGACCATCACCAGTTGTATTGTAATCCATCAAGATAACGTGACCAGACTGTTCACCACCAAGATTGTAGCCTGATTTTCTCATTTCTTCAACGACATAGCGGTCACCAACAGCAGTCACTGCCTTGTTAATGCCAGCACTTTCCAAGGCCTTATGGAAGCCAAGATTAGACATAACCGTTGTCACAATGGTGTTTTGAGCCAACTGGCCTTTTTCAGAAAGATATTTCCCGATGATGTACATGATTTTATCACCATCGACGATATCACCATTTTCATCAACGGCAATCAAACGGTCACTGTCTCCGTCAAAGGCCAAACCAATAGCTGACTGGCTTTCTTTAACAACTTCTTGAAGAGCTTCTGGGTGTGTTGAACCCACATTCAAGTTGATATTAAGACCATCTGGTGTCTCACCGATAACTGTCAACTGAGCTCCAAGATCAGCGAAAATCTGACGGGCACTTGTAGACGCTGCACCGTTTGCTGTGTCCAAGGCCACTTTCATTCCCTCAAGAGGAGCTCCAGTTGAAACAAGGTAGCCTTCATACTTACGCAAGCCTTCTGGGTAATCCACCAAAGTTCCCAAGCCTTCTGCACTTGGACGAGGAAGAGTATCTTCAGCAGCATCTAGCAAGGCTTCGATTTCTGCTTCTTTGTCGTCATCAAGTTTGAAGCCATCCCCACCAAAGAATTTAATTCCATTATCAAGGGCTGGGTTGTGGCTAGCGGAAATCATGACACCTGCACTGGCTCCCTCAGTTTTGACCAAATAAGCTACTGCTGGTGTCGCAAGGACACCGAGTTTGTAGACATGAATCCCTACAGAGAGAAGACCTGCCACCAAGGCAGATTCTAGCATTTCTCCTGAGATACGTGTATCACGTCCTACAAAAACTTTAGGGGCTTCCGTTTCGTGTTGGCTAAGGACATAACCACCAAAACGTCCCAGTTTAAAGGCCAATTCTGGTGTCAGTTCTACGTTTGCTTCTCCACGGACTCCATCAGTCCCAAAATATTTACCCATTTTATTTATCATCCTTTTCTATTATTTATTATTGTTTAGACGAATCTGATTTCGTTTCTGAACTCGTTGAAGACGAACTGCCCTCTGAGGAACTTGTTGACGAGTTACTCGAACTAGATGCTGCTGTTTTTGTTGTAATTTTCATAGTCGTGTCAAATGGCATAATGACGCTTGGCAAGACATTTCCATTTTTATCAACTGCTTGTAGAGGAACAGAAGCCGAGTAGTTACCTGTTATCCGTTCACTTGTCGGCAAGATGGCAATGACACGATCTACTCTAGAGAGAGTTTCCTCGTCACTAATAACTGTTACTTTTTCATCTGACACAGTAACTGTATCGATTTTCACGCGAGAATCAATCTGACTAGGATCAATCTCTGGCACAACGATTACATTGTCTCGTTTTGCTTTTTTACCGACCTTCACTGTTATCTTTTGCGGTGTTGCAACAGCGGTCAAACCACTTGGTAGATTTTCTATGTTTAGAGGAACTTCTATTGTTCCAACACTGGCATTGGTTAAGTCAGCTGTCACCTTGAATTTGCGCGTACTTTCCTGCATTTCGCTTGCCAAAGCAACTCGATTGGAACCTGTCAAGAAAACCGTTACTTCTGACGTAAAGCCACTAATAAAGTACTGATCACTGTCATAGTGGATATCAATTGGTACATTGAGTACCGTATTGGTATAGGTTTCCGTCCGCACCTGTCTGGCACTATTATTATTCTGATAGTTTGTAGAAGTCGCATAGATAAAGAGGATGCAGGCGAAAAAGAAGGAAGAAATAATATAAAGACTATTTTTTCTCATGTTTCAATCCTCCTAGCAAGCGCTCTTTCAAACCATGTTTTTCCTCTGATGTTGGAAGTAAGATTCTTCTCAATTCAGATTCAAACTCTTCCAAGGTCAAATCGTGCTTAAAGACTCCATTATAGGTAATTGAGATTCCACCTGTTTCCTCCGAAACCACAAAGGTAAGAGCATCTGACACTTCCGACAAACCAATCGCCGCCCTATGCCGTGTTCCAAACTCTTTGGAAATCTCTGTATTT
Organism: Streptococcus oralis; assembly: GCF_003943395.1. Taxonomy (GTDB): domain Bacteria; phylum Bacillota; class Bacilli; order Lactobacillales; family Streptococcaceae; genus Streptococcus; species Streptococcus oralis_BF. Next base: position 123,805 of record NZ_RJPJ01000002.1, read on the forward strand.
TCAGTTAGTGGCAAGTAGGCTGAAGTAACAGCAATCCGATCTTCTCGGATAATGACCGCTCCATCGTGCAAGGGAGTGTTAGGAATAAAAATATTGATGAGCAATTCAGCTGAAATCTTGGCATCTAGGGGAATACCCGTCGAGATGTATTCCTGCAAGGTTCTCACTCGCTGAACAGCTACCAGAGCACCAATTTTACGCGGGCTCATGTATTCGACTGATTTGACAAAGGCACGAATCATCTGCTCTTCTGCACTAATCGGAGCATTGGCAAAGAAATCCGTTGCCCGACCCAGCCGTTCCAAACCTGTCCGAATCTCTGGTGAAAAGATGACCACCGCTGCAATGACCCCGTAGGTGATGATTTGATTGATCAACCAAGAAATGGTCGTTAAACCAATCATATTGGACAGAATTTGAGCTAGAATGAAGACCAAAACTCCCCGCACCAAGATCATGATTTTAGTACCTGCAATGGCCTTTGTAAAATGATACAAAATATAAGTCACAATCAGAATATCAATCAGATTGATGACGATACTCCAAGGGCTTGAAAACAAACTCGTCCAGTATTGCAAGTTGGAAAATTGCTGAAAATTCATCCCTGGTTCCCTCCTTATCAAAACACGTTCCGTTCTATTATACCATTTTCTAACAATTTTTTCCCTATCCCACTTCATTTTAATTTGATTAAAAATATGATAAAATAAACTGACTAGAAAAAACGAAGGAGAAATCATGTCTCAACTCTATGATATTACCATTGTAGGTGGTGGTCCTGTCGGGCTCTTTGCCGCCTTTTACGCCCACCTACGCCAAGCCAAAGTCCAAATCATCGACTCCCTTCCCCAGCTCGGTGGTCAACCAGCCATCCTCTACCCTGAGAAGCAAATCCTTGATGTGCCAGGCTTCCCAAACTTAACTGGAGAAGAGTTGACCAATCGCTTGATTGAGCAGCTAAACGGATTTGAAACACCTGTTCACCTCAACGAAACCGTTCTTGAAATTGAGAAACAAGATCAAGGATTTACCATCTCAACGAACAAGGGAAACCACCTGACTAAAACAGTCATCATTGCTATGGGTGGTGGCGCCTTTAAACCACGACCACTCGAATTAGAAGGTGTTGAGAATTATGAAAACATCCACTACCACGTTTCCAACATTCAACAATACGCAGGTAAGAAAGTAACTATTCTCGGTGGTGGGGACTCAGCAGTGGACTGGGCTCTGGCTTTTGAAAAAATTGCGCCAACTACCCTTGTTCACCGTCGAGATAACTTCCGCGCCTTGGAACATAGTGTGCAAGCCCTGCAAGAATCATCTGTAACCATCAAAACACCGTTCATTCCTAGCCAACTCCTCGGAGATGGAAAAACACTCGACAAATTAGAAATCACCAAAGTCAAATCAGATGAAACCGAAACTATCGAAGTAGACCACCTCTTTGTCAACTATGGTTTCAAATCATCTGTTGGCAATCTTAAAAATTGGGGGCTGGACCTCAACCGTTACAAGATTATCGTCAACAGCAAGCAAGAATCCAGCCAAGCAGGTATCTATGCTATCGGGGACTGCTGTTACTATGAAGGTAAGATTGATTTGATCGCTACAGGACTGGGTGAAGCTCCAACAGCTGTTAACAATGCCATTAACTACATTGACCCAGAACAAAAAGTGCAACCCAAACACTCGACCAGTTTATAAGAAAAAACCACGAATCAACTGATTCGTGGTTTTATAATTCATCTGCTATTTTATTGATCTTTCTAAGTCTGTGGTTAACGCCACTTTTGGTTAGGGGATTGCTCAGGTTATCTGCCAACTGCTGGATAGAGTAGTCTGGGTGCTGGATTCGCAAGCGAGCCACCTCCTGCAAATCCACTGGTAAATTTTCCAAGCCCATTCTATCTTTGATTTTACTGATATTGTTGATGGTTTTCATGCTGGCCGACACCGTCCGAGCGATATTGGCTGTTTCAGCATTATTGGCCCGATTGAGATCGTTACGGGTTTCACGCAAGATCTTGATGCGTTCAAAGTTGTCACGCGCCTGCATAGCACCAATCACGATCAAGAAATCCATGATGTCTTCTGCCCGCTGGAGATAGGTAACTGCACCTTTCTTGCGCTCAATAACCTTTGCATCCAGCAAAAACTGCTGGAGGAGAGAGCCCAGTCCTTGGGCATGGTCCAGATAAACGGAACTGATCTCCAATTGGTACTTGCCAGACTCCGGATCACGGATACTGCCATTTGCCAGAAAGGCTCCACATAGGTAGGCACGACCAGCTTCTTCATCTGCTAAAATATCCGGATCGATGCCTGTCTCCAAACCAAAGAAGGAATCCGCAAGTCGCAAATCAGCCAAAAGTTCCTGCACCCTCTCATCGGTATAGACCGTATAGACACGATTCTTACGAAGATTGCTTCTCTGATGGTGACGAATCTCTGACTTGATATCATAGAAATGGAGAAAGGATTCATAAAGGTGACGAGCCAACTTGGCATTTTCAGTCACGACAGACAGGGTCAGCCCCGAAATCGAGAGACCAATACTGCCAGACATCTTGATAATGGCCGATAGTTCATGACGGCTGAGATGGTGTTGACCAAGAATTTCCTCTTTTACTGCAACTGTAAAACTCATTTTCTCACCTGTATGATGCGCATCAATTCATCCACAATCAAATCGCCATCATGGAAGGCACCTCCATTTTCCAAACGAAGGAAGTTGGATGAAATCACACGAGGAACCTGCTTGCAAAGACCAGCAAAGTCATGCTCTACCTGAACCAAATACTCATCAAAACGGTTGGTATCCATGTATTCTCTAGGAACCTTTTCGATATTGACCAAGACCGTATCAATAAAAGGCCGACCTAGATGTCTATGGAGGACTTCCACGTGGTCACTGTCTGAAAAGTGCTCTGTTTCCCCACGCTGGGTCATGATATTGCAGACATAGGCTATCTCTGCCTTAGTCTCCAAGAGTGCTTGCCCAATCTCCTCAATGACAATATTGGGCAAAATCGATGTAAAGAGGGAACCAGGCCCCAAGACAATCATGTCACTCTCGAGAATGGTATTGACTACTCGACGGCTGGCTTGCGGTGTTTCATCATCCAAGGTATTGGTCACATAGACATGGTCGATCATACCTGGATGATCTGCGATATGGCTCTCACCTGCCACCTCAGAACCGTCTTTAAAGACTGCATGCAGTGTCAAAGGCTGATCGCTTGATGGGTAAATTTTTCCTGTTGTGTGAAAGAACTTACTGAGTAATTGCATGGCATTATAGGTAGAACCTTGCATTTCAGAGAGCCCTGCTATGATGATATTCCCTAGAGGATGACCCGCAAAAGCACCAGCCTCTTCTGAGAAACGGTACTGAAAAACCTTCTCATAAAACTTAGGCATATCCGACATGGCTACCAGAACATTGCGAAGATCACCTGGCGGTGTCAGCTGTTGGATATTCTTTCTTAGTTCACCAGAAGAGCCACCATCATCGGCGACTGTTACGATGGCTGCGATGTCAACATCCTTTTCGCGTAAGCTTTTCAAAATGACGGGGATACCTGTTCCTCCACCAATCACCGTTATCTTTGGCTTTCTCATGAACGGTTTACCGTTTCCTTTCTTCTGTCTTTGTCACGATGGCTTTCATTGACAGACCAGTTTTTAGCAAGGTCCTCAGCTATGCGCTTAGCAAAGGCTACACTACGGTGCTGTCCACCTGTACATCCGACTGCAATGGTTAAAACGGACTTGCCTTCTTTTTTGTAACTTGGCAAAATGGGTTCAATCAAGGCGAGTAAGTGCTGATAGAAATTTTCAGACTCTTCATGATTCATCACATAGTCATAAACTGCTTGATCCTCACCTGTCTGATTACGGAGCTCAGGGAGGTAGTATGGGTTTGGCAAGAAACGGACATCAAAAACCAAGTCTGCATCAATAGGGATACCATACTTGAATCCAAAAGACATGACTTCGATACGGAAAGACTGGGCTTGTTCCTGGTCTGAAAATTGCTCAGCAATGGTTTTACGCAGTTCACGCGGAGTGAGTTCTGTCGTATCCACCACATTTTGACTCATGTTTTTCAAAGGTGCTAAGAGTTCACGTTCCAGCTTGATGCCATCTAAAATCCGACCATCTGCAGCTAGAGGGTGACTTCGTCTAGTTTCCTTATAGCGTGCCACCAATTCCTTATCTGCTGCGTCTAAAAAGAGGATTTTGAAATCCAAATCATCTTGGTTTTCCAATTCATCCAAAACGGCCTGAATCTCTGAAAAGAAGGAACGGCTCCGCATGTCCACAACCAAGGCCAGTTTGTGGTCATCATCCTTGGTCTCTACCAACTGCAAAAACTTTGGCAAGAGGGCTGGCGGCATATTGTCAATAGTGAAATATCCCAAATCCTCGAAGGACTGAATGGCTACCGTTTTCCCTGCGCCACTCATCCCTGTCACAATCACCAGGTGAAGTTGTTTCTTAGTCATTTATCTCTCCTTATATCAAAAAAAGTTTGGCAGAGCCAAACTTCAACTAGCTTATCCAATCTCTGCGATCACTTCAATTTCGACTTTTACATCACGAGGAAGACGTGCAACCTCCACAGCTGAACGAGCTGGAAATTCCTCTTTAAAGGCAGTTTGGTAAACCTCGTTAAAAGGAACAAAGTCATTCATATCGCTCAAGAAGCAAGTTGTTTTGACAACATGGTCAAAGTCTGTTCCTGCTTCTGCCAAAATAGCACCGATATTTTTCAAGACTTGTTCTGTCTGTTCTTGAATAGTCTCCCCTACAATTTCTCCAGTTTCAGGTGAAAGAGGAACTTGACCGCTAGCAAACAAAAGGTTGCCAACGATTTTTCCTTGAACATAAGGTCCGATTGCTTTTGGAGCTTTGTCTGTATGAATTGTTTTTGCCATTTCTTTCTCTCACAATTTTTCTAATATTGCATCCCAAGCCTGATCCATCCCTGCCTTGCTGACAGATGAAAAAAGGATGAAGTCGTCACTTGGGTCAAAGTTTAATTTCTTTTTGATTTCTGATTCGTGCTTGTTCCACTTACCACGAGGAATCTTGTCCGCCTTAGTCGCAACGATGATAACTGGAATCTCATAATACTTGAGAAATTCGTACATCTGCACATCATCTGCTGACGGGTCATGACGGAGATCCACTAGACTAACCACTGCACGGAGATTTTCCCGAGTCGTTAGGTACTCCTCAATCATGCGCCCCCACTTTTCACGTTCCTTTTTGGAAACGCGGGCATAACCATAACCTGGTACATCCACAAAGCGCATCTTGTCATCAATGTTGAAAAAGTTGAGTAACTGGGTCTTCCCAGGTTTTCCTGATGTACGAGCAAGATTTTTGCGGTTCAACATGGTGTTGATAAAGCTAGACTTGCCGACATTTGAACGCCCTGCAAGGGCAATCTCTGGCAGTTCATCCTGCGGATAGTGGGACTTATTAGCCGCACTGAGCAAGATTTCAGCATTGTGTGTATTAAGTTCCATAATCACCTCTAGGCTGTTTCTAGGATGGGTTTTTCCGTTCCATCGACAGCTTCTTTCGTGATGCGAACCAATTTCACATTTTCCTGACTCGGTACTTCAAACATAACATCTAGCATTGTCTCTTCGATGATAGAACGAAGACCACGCGCCCCTGTCTTGCGTTCGATAGCCTTATTGGCGATTTCTTGAAGGGCTTCATCGTCAAATTCCAACTCAACGTCATCATAGGAAAGCAAGGTTTGGTATTGTTTGACCAAGGCATTTCTTGGCTCTTTCAAGATGCGAACCAAGTCATCTACTGTCAATTGCTCAAGGGCTGCAAAGACAGGCAAGCGTCCAATCAACTCTGGAATAATACCGAATTTTTGAATGTCTTCTGCGATGATTTCTTGCATGTAGGAGCTGTTTTCGTCAATCGCCTTGTTATTTTGGCCAAAACCGATAACTTTTTCTCCCAGACGTTGTTTAACGATTTCTTCGATGCCATCAAAAGCACCACCTACGATAAAGAGGATATTCTTGGTATCCACCTGAATCATCTCTTGTTGTGGATGTTTGCGTCCTCCTTGAGGTGGCACGCTAGCGACAGTTCCCTCGATAATCTTGAGAAGAGCTTGTTGCACTCCTTCACCCGAAACGTCACGTGTGATAGACACATTCTCGCTCTTCTTGGCAATTTTGTCAATTTCATCTACGTAGATAATCCCACGTTCTGCACGTTCGATGTTAAAGTCAGCAGCCTGCAAGAGTTTGAGGAGGATATTTTCCACGTCCTCACCCACATACCCAGCCTCAGTCAGAGCTGTCGCATCTGCGATAGCAAAAGGCACATTCAAACTCTTAGCCAAGGTCTGGGCCAAGAAGGTTTTCCCAGAACCAGTTGGGCCAATCATCAAGATGTTTGACTTCTGCAAATCCACATCTTCAGACTCTTCACGCGTATCGTGGAAATTGATGCGTTTATAGTGATTGTATACAGCCACTGCCAAGGCACGTTTGGCACGATCCTGACCAATCACATAGTGATTTAAGATATTGAGGAGTTCGATTGGTTTTGGTACTTCAGACAAATCTGCCAAGACTTCCTCGGCCAACTCCTCCCGAATGATTTCCTGTGCCAACTCCACACATTCATTACAGATAAAGGCGTTGTTCCCAGCGATTATTTTCTTTACTTCTTCTTGGCTCTTGCCACAAAATGAGCAATAAACCATCATATCATTTTTCCTATTTGTAGGCATGATTTCCTTCCGTTCTATATTTTCATTCTATCTAAAATAAGGTCATATAAAAAGCATGGACACTGTTTACTAGATTGGTAAAAGCATTCAACCAGAGTAAGGCAGACAGTCCATAGCGCTTCTTACGAAAAGCCTGTGCTCCAGTCAAAATACAGATTACACACAAAAAAGCTGTAAAAAATCCAAATATACTGCGCTCCATTAGACTTCCTTTCTATCTCGGTATTCGATGGTAAAATCATAGTCGTTTTTCTCATCTCGGGTATAAGATTTGCTTGCGACTGTCTCAAAACGAGACAAGTCAAACTCCTCAGGGAAATAGGTATCTCCCTCGACCTGAGCATGAATCTGCGTCACGATGATTTCATCTAAATAGGGCTCAAAAGCCTGAAAAATCTGTTTCCCACCAATGATATAGAGATTTTTTTCCTGACTCTGATACCAAGCTAAAACAGACTTCACATCTTGAAACACTAGCGCACCATCCACTACTTCGTCACTGTTTCGTGTCAAAATCAAGGTTTGGCGCTTAGGAAGCAGACGGCGCCCCATTCCATCAAAAGTCACTCGTCCCATCAAGATGGCGTGGTTCAAAGTTGTTTCCTTAAAATGTTGTAATTCTGCTGGCAAATGCCAAGGAAGACGGTCTTCTTTACCAATCACACCTTTTTCATCTTGGGCCCAAATGGCTACGATTTTCTTTGTCATGCTTCCATCCTTTTTATTGATACTACTATTTTATCAAAAAACTCCCAAAAAGACTGTTTTCAAATGCTCCCAAAAGAGAGAAAAGAAGCAGGCTAGCCTTAGCCTGCTTCACCTGTCCCTAGGACATGCGTTTTTTTGCTTCTGATTCAATTTTTTCGACTACTTCTTGGATACTTAATCCAGTTGTGTCAAGGTAAACTGCATCCTCTGCTTGTTTGAGAGGCGAGGTTTCGCGATGACTATCTTTGTAATCACGTGCCGCGATCTCTTCTTTCAGAGTTTCCAGGTCTGTCTCAATACCTTTAGCAATATTTTCCTTGTAACGTCGTTCTGCTCTTTCTTCAACAGAGGCTACTAGGAAAATCTTGAGTTCAGCTTGTGGTAATACAACTGTCCCAATATCCCGTCCGTCCATCACAATACCACCTTGCTGAGCAATCTCTTGTTGGAGAGAAACCAGTTTCTCACGTACTTCAGGAATAGCAGCGATGCTTGAAACCTTGTTGGTCACTTCATTTTCACGAATCGGATGAGTAATATCCACATCCCCTACAAAAACAAGTTGCTCACCTGTTTCTGAACGTCCAAAACTAATGGGGTGTTGGTTAAGAAGCTCAAGAAGTTGATCTACATTTCCTGCATTCAACTGGTGTTTGAGCGCTATATAAGTCGCAGCACGGTACATAGCACCCGTATCGAGATAAGTGTATCCAAAATCCTTAGCGATAATCTTTGCGACCGTACTCTTACCACTCGAAGCTGGACCATCGATAGCAATTTGAATTGTCTTCATGACCTGCTCCTATCTTGTTTTAATCACATCACCTGGGTTAGCAAACCAAGAGCCAGATGACATATGAGAAGGATTCAAAGCTTCCAACTGGGCAATAGAAATTCCTGCACGTTGAGCAAGAGCGGCTTCACCCTCTCCTGGCTGAACAGTAAGTGTTCCTTCCCCATCTGTGTGTTCTTCAGAACTACTTTCTGAAGGAGTTGATTCTTTCGTTTCTTGAGCTTTACTAGTAGAGGAAGAAGACTCTTCCACTTTAGAGGTTGACGATGGAGCTGAAGAATCATAAAAATCCTTCAAAGCTGCCGTGCGGTTACTTCCTCCAGTAGAAAGGTAAATCAATACGACAACCATCGCTACAACGATTACAAAGAAGAGGCTAGCTAGAATGGTCAAGACACGATTGGCAACAACACCTTTTCCTTTTTGTTTACGGCGGCGACGATCTGTTCTTGATTCTTCCTCATTGTTTTCATAAATATCTTCTTGCCACGGTTCTTTTTCCATACCTTACTCCTTGTATTTTTTAAACTTTCTTATTACAATATAAATATGAAACTCACACTTATACCTGAACGGTGCATCGCCTGCGGGCTTTGCCAGACCTACTCTGAACTCTTTGATTACCATGATAATGGGATCGTTCGCTTTTATGATGATCCTGATGAACTGCAAAGAGAAATCGCTGAGACCAGCGATGTTCTGGAGGCTATCAAACAGTGCCCTACACGTGCACTTCTCAAAGATCCATCATAGTTTAAAAGGGAGATTGATTTTGTTGATTCTTTTTGTCACTTTAATCCCTTCATCTACTAGTTTAGCATATTTCTAGGTAAAATTATAGTCTTTTCTGGTTATTTTTCCCTTCAAAAATAGAAAGATCACTTTTTTCTTTGACGAGATAGAGTGGTCTTTTTTTGGTTTCCATATAAATCTTACTGATATATTTTCCCAAAATCCCAATGGTCAGGAGTTGAATCCCTCCAAGAAAGAGAATGACAGCCATCAGAGAGGTCCAGCCAGATGTCGGATTCCCCAAGATAAGGGTTCGAAACACCACAAAAACAGTCATCATAAAAGAAACAAAACAAGATAGGAGTCCAGCTACAAAGGCTATACTCAAGGGAAAATCTGAAAAGTTGAGAATCCCTTCAATCGAGTAGAAAAAGAGCTGTCTAAAACTCCAACTGGTCTTGCCAGCCTGTCTTTCGACATTTGGATAGTCTAGGTAGTATGTTCGAAAACCGACCCAGGCAAAGAGGCCCTTAGAAAAACGATTGGACTCGGTCAAGCTTAAAATGGCATCCACCACAGACCTTCTCATCATCCGAAAATCACGAACACCTGATGGCAGGGCTACTGGGCTGATTTTTTGCATGAGGCGGTAAAAGATGTCAGCGCAGAAACTGCGAAAGAAGGGTTCTCCCTCCCGACTAGTTCTCCGTGTCCCAACACAGTCCAAGTCTGCATTTTGGTCTAGTAAGGCTTTCATCTCAAGTAGCATACTAGGAGGATCCTGAAGGTCTGCATCCATCACGACCACCAAGTCTCCAGTTGCATGCTGCAAGCCTGCATACAGAGCTGCTTCTTTCCCAAAATTTCTCGAGAAAGAAATATAATGTACCGCAGGATTTTGCACCCGATAGGCCTTCAAAAGCTCCAAAGTGCCATCGCTTGAACCATCATCCACAAAGACATACTCGATCTCTGCCCCCAATTCTGGAAGGAGTGCTTCAACAGACTGATAAAAAAGAGGAAGTACTTCCTCTTCGTTTAGACATGGGACAATGATTGAAATCATCATCTTAGTCTTCAAATCCATTTGGATGCTTGCTTTGCCAACGCCATGCGTCTTCACACATTTGAGTAATATCGAGTTCTGCTTCCCATCCAAGTTCGGCTTTGGCTTTTGCTGGGTCTGAGTAGCAGGCAGCGATATCACCTGGGCGACGTTCTACGATGCGGTAAGGAATAGGACGTCCCACCGCTTTTTCCATGTTTTGGATAATTTCAAGAACAGAATATCCTTTACCTGTTCCAAGGTTATAAATATTAAGACCTGAACCTTTTTGGAGTTTTTTAAGAGCTGCAACGTGACCTTTGGCTAGGTCTACGACGTGGATATAATCACGAACCCCGGTTCCATCTTCTGTATCGTAATCATCTCCGAAAACTTGTACTTGCTCTAGTTTGCCCACTGCTACTTGTGAAACATATGGTAAGAGATTGTTTGGAATGCCGTTAGGATTTTCTCCCAAGTCACCACTCTCATGTGCTCCGATTGGATTAAAGTAACGAAGCAAGACCACATTCCATTCTGTGTCTGCCTTGTAGATATCGGTCAGAATTTCCTCTAGCATGAGCTTGGTACGGCCATACGGGTTGGTCACTGAAAGTGGGAAATCTTCTAAGATTGGAACTGTATGAGGGTCTCCATAAACTGTCGCAGAAGAACTGAAGATGATGTTCTTACAGTTATTTTCTTCCATAGCTTTCAAAAGGCTAACAGTTCCTGCGATATTGTTGTCATAGTAGGCAAGAGGGATGCGTGTTGATTCGCCAACAGCCTTCAGACCAGCAAAGTGAATGACACCAGTCGGTTCTTCCTGCTTAAAAATATCTCTGAGGGTATCTGTATCACGGATATCTGCCTCATAGAAAGGCACCTCAACTCCTGTGATTCTTTCAACAACTTCTAAACTTTTACGGTTGCTGTTGACAAGATTATCCACCACAACAACCTGATGACCTGCTTGGATCAACTCAATAACAGTGTGAGTTCCGATAAAACCAGCACCACCCGTTACCAAAATCTTTTCTTGCATCTTTTTTCCTCGATTCTCGGATTATTTTTTCTTATTTTACCATTTTTGATAGGGAATGTCATTTGCCATCCTAAACTACCTGCTAAATTTTCAGTAAAATCTTATTCGCTTTTTACTCGTTTGACATAGTTTGCAATTGGATAGTTTACTGGATCCAAGGTCAACTCCTTGTCTTGGACCAGCTGGGCTAGATGGTAACCAATGATAGGACCCGTTGTGAGGCCTGATGAACCAAGTCCACTAGCCGCATAGACACCTGCTAAGCCAGGTACTTCCCCAAAGAAAGGCGAGAAATCACGAGTATAGGCACGGATTCCCACACGCTCACCTGATGATTTTGCTTCTGCCAAGGCTGGATAGTGAGGCAAGGCTGCTTCCTCCATTTGTTGGAGCAAGATTTCATCCACTGTCAAATCAAATCCCATATCATTTTCATGGGTAGCGCCTAAGGACAATTTCCCGACTGCAAAAGGAATTAAATCCCACTCTCCTTCTGGCATGACAACAGGGTAAGATGCTAGGTCTTTGGAGAGCTGATAATCTCGGAGCTGTCCCTTTTGGGGACGAACATCTACCTCATATCCTAAAGGCTCCAAAATGTATCCTAACCAAGCTCCCGTCGCCAAAATAACCTGATCAAATACCTCTTCACCAATCTGGTAACCTGATGTTAAAGGTGTCAGGCTCACCTTTTCTTTGACCGGCTTGACCTGACTAGCTTCCAGCAAACGAGTCACTAAGAGTTGACCATCTACTCTCGCTCCACCAGATGCATAGAGCAGGCGGTCAAATCCCTGCAAGTTAGGGAATAATTCATTAGCTGATGCTTGATCCAAAATAGCTAACTGGCCTATCAAGGGAGAATCTTCTCCGCGCTGGAGGGCTAGTTCATAGAGCTCTTCCAACTTGGATTCATCCTTTTTCAGGAGAAAAACTCCTGAACGCTGGTAAAAATCAATTTCCTGACCAGAATTTTCTAAATCAGCCAACAAATCCACATAAAAGTCAGCCCCCAAACGCGCCATCTTGTACCAGGCTTTATTACGGCGTTTGGAAAACCAAGGACTGATAATTCCCGCTGCTGCCTTGGTTGCCTGACCTTGACCATGGTCAAAAACAGTTATCTCTAGGTCGCTTTCTTTCGCGAGGTAGTAGGCAGCTGTTGCCCCCACAATCCCTGCTCCAATAATGGCAACTTTTTTCATTGTCTTCACCTTCTAACTAGATATGGTGGAAAGGATTGGTTGATGCTTGACTAGGAAAAATATCAATAGACCATCCCTTCTCTGCCTTCCATTGAGTAAAGAGTGCAGCGATTTTTTCCACAAACAGCACTTCGATATAATGTCCAGGATCCAGTGCCAACAGGCCATCAGATAGCATATCCTGAGCTGTGTGATAGTAGATATCGCCAGTGATATAAACATCTGCCCCCTTTGCTAAAGCATCAGAGTAGAAAGACTGCCCACTGCCACCACAGATGGCCACTCTTGAAATAGGCTTCTGCAAATCACTCTCTTGATAATGCACCATTCGAAGACTATCTAGACCAAAGATTTGCTTGACATGCTGGGCAAATTCCCCAAATGTCTGAGTTTGAATATTTCCAATCCGACCAATCCCACGTTCTGGGCCTGTTTCCTGCAGATAAGTCGTTTCCTCAATACCCAGCATCTGACAGAACCAATCATTGAGACCATTTTCAACGATGTCAATATTGGTATGGCTGACATAAACTGCAATGTCATTCTTGATGAGGTCGATGTAAATCTGATTTTGCGGACGACTAGCTACCAAGTCCTTGATAGGACGGAAAATCGGCGCGTGCTTGACGATAATCAAGTCTATCCCCTTTTCAGCGGCCTCTGCCACCGTCTCTTCACGTATATCCAGGGCAACCATAACCCTTTGGATCTCCTTATCTAGAGTACCGATTTGCAGACCACGACTGTCTCCCTCCATAGACAATTCCTGAGGGCAAAAGGCTTCATAAGCTCTGATAACTTCACTTGCTAGCATGGAGAACCTCCTTTATGGCTTGAATTTTATCTACTAGAACTTGGCGTTCCTCCAGATTTTTTTCTGGGATTTGGCTAAGAGCAAATTCTAGCTTAGCTGCTTCTTTTTGCCATTTTTCGACAAAGATTGGGCTGATTTCTTTGGACAAGAAGGGGCCAAAGCGAACATCACTGGCTGATAGCTTCATTTGTCCAGCTTCCACCACTAGAATTTCATAAAACTTGCCAGCCTCTTCTAAGATGCTTTCTGCTACAATCTGGAAACCGTGCTCTTGTAGCCAGATGCGCAAGTCGTCTTCACGATTATTGGGTTGGAGGATTAAACGTTCTACACTCGCAAGTTTATCCAATCCTTCTTCCAATATGGTAGCAATCAAACGGCCACCCATACCAGCAATGGTGATAATAGAGACTTGGTCAGCCTCTTCAAATGCCACTAAGCCATTGGCTAAACGGACTTGGATTTTCTCCTTTAGACCGTGAGCCTCAACATTTTTAACCGCAGACTGGTAAGGACCTTCCACCACTTCCCCTGCAATGGCGCTTTTGATTTGGCCTCTCTCAACTAACTCGATGGGCAGATAAGCATGGTCACTCCCCACATCAAGTAACACAGCACCTTGGGGCACAAAGGACGCTACCAATTCTAATCTCTTTGAAATCATCTTCTCTCACTTTCCAAAACTCTGTTACCTCTTATTATACCATATTTCAGCTAGCAATCTTGCACCTAAAAAGACCGCAATACACAGATTGCAGTCTTTCTTTATTTTCTGGATTGGTAACGACTTGTTAAGATAAATATCACAGTAAAGACAGCCATCATGACAAGGTAAACAGGGAATGTTTGTCCAGTTAAGGTTGAAATTTCAAGTAGTTTTTGAATCCTTGGGAAGAGAGCTGTGGCTAGGAAGCCTCCTACTGACCAAATAACCAAGAGTACACGCCAGAGGGTGAATGGCATGCAAGCTCTAAATACGGATAAGAAACCGATAGACCCAAGGAGATAATAAAGTAGGGTCGAGATTTCTAACTCTGACCAACCTTGGCTAGCCCCAAATATTTTGACAAACAGAACGCTAAACACGACCATAAGAGCGCTTGGTAGGGCACGAAGCATAGATCTTCTGAGGAAATTTGGCTCAACAGGCTTGATATTCCGCTCAAAAGTCAGAACGAATGGTGGGAAACCTTCCACGAATTGGTCGATCATGGTAATCTGGATTGGAATGAAAGGGAAAATCAAGATCCACTCAGACCGTCCTAGAAGAACACTGGCAATACAGATGACTGCGAGCAAGAAGGAATAAATGGTCTTAATCAAGAAAATTGGTGCGATATGGGCGATGTTATTGACCACACGGCGACCTTCGAAAAGAATCTCAGGAACATCATTGAAGTCTGAGTTCAAAAGAACCAGATTGGCAATCTGACGAGTCGCCGGATCCCCCTCAGCCATTACAATCGAACAATCCGCCTCACGAAGAGCCAGGATATCATTGACACCATCCCCTGTCATAGCTGTTGTATGCCCTGCTTTTTTCAGAGTTTGGATGATGAGTTTCTTTTGATGAGGGGAAACACGACCAAAAATTGCTGTTTCCTCAGCTATGGCAATCAATTCATCATCCGTGATTTTCGAACAATCTACATAGCTGTGATAGTCTGCAAAGCCAGCCTTATGGGCAATGCTGGACACTGTAACGGGATTGTCACCAGAGATAATCTTGAGTCCCACTTCCTGAGAACGAAGATAGTCCAGTGTCTCTGCTGCTCCTTCTCGAATGGGGTCCAAAATCTCCAGCAAGGCCAGAGCCTGAATATCAGATGGTTTCTGTGGTTTGTGATGATCTAGTTTTTCCTGACTGAAGGCTAAGACCAGGACACGTGACCCTCTCTCCAAGGCCTCTCTGGCTTCTGGGACTTCAGAGTCCAACAACATTTCAGGCGCACCTAAGAAAACCGTTCCTAGCCCTTCTAACTCCATAGCTCCCCACTTGCGGTCGCTTGAGAAAGGAAGATTCGAAAGCATAGGGTAGGCTACCTGACCTTGGAAACGTTGGCGAATAGCTTGGGCTGTTGGATTCTTATCCTCACTATGGGCCATATAACTAGTCAAAATGCTGGCAATAGCCTCGTCACCATAAGTTTCCGTCAGTGGAAGAACAGCCTCCACTTGCATCTTTCCTTGGGTTATGGTGCCCGTCTTGTCCAGACAGAGCATATCCACGCGCGCCAAGGTCTCAACAGAGTACATCTCCTGTACCAAAACCTTTTTCAAGCCCAGCTTGATCACCGCAGTCAAGAGTGAAGTAATGGTCAAAAGGGCGATTCCCTTGGGTAACATTCCCAAAAGGGCCGTCGACGAATTTACAACGGATGACTTGAGGGGCAAACCTTTTAACATCAAGGCTTCTAGCAGGAGAGCTAGACCAAAGGGAATGATAATCTTCCCAGTAAAACCGGCTAGCTTGTCTAGCGATTTCATGATACGGGAGTTGATTGGTTTCACTGTCTTAGCTTCCAGCATGAGTTTGGCAGCATAGTTTTCTGCCCCGACATGGTGGACTTGAGCCAAAACTGCCCCACTGGCTAGGAAACTTCCTGACAAAAGCAAGGCGTCAACTTCCTTTTGCACCAAATCACTCTCACCCGTCAACATGGCTTCATTGACTTCCGCGAAGCCTTCCAGAACCAGAGCATCACTAGGAATCTGCTCTCCCGCAGACAAACGAATGACATCTCCTAGAATCAATTCTTCTGGATTGAGGGCAACTTCTTGACCCTCACGGATGGTTTTGACCTTTTCCTTGGTCATGAGATTGAGCTTGTCCACCATATGTTTGGCCCGTAGCTCGGTCACAATCCCAGAAAAAGCGTTGAAGCAGATAACAGCAAAGAAAACCAGATTGCTCCAAGCCTGCACAAAGGCTAGCGCTAGGGCAATAGCAAAGTTTAATGCGTTAAAAAGTGTAAAAACATTTCGTTTAAAGATTTGCCAAGTACTGGTACTGGCCGACGCGGTAAAGTCATTGACCAAACCTTGAGCCTGTCTTTCCTTGACTTCTCTTTGGGTTAATCCCATTATCTTATTTTTATCCATAAATTCTATCATATCATTTTTTCTAGCAGAATTCTAATCTCATCCAAAAACTGTCCACTGATAACTGAAAAAGTTTGCCAGTAGTCTTTCGATAAGGTATAATAATAAAAGCAATACAATCGAAGGAGTTCTCATGTTTTATACTTATTTGCGTGGACTAGTCATGCTGATTTTGTGGTCCATCAATGGCAATGCTCACTACCACAATACTGATAAAATCCCTAGTCAAGATGAAAACTATATCCTCGTCGCACCTCATCGTACCTGGTGGGATCCTGTTTACATGGCCTTTGCGACCAAGCCAAAACAGTTCATCTTTATGGCCAAAAAAGAGCTGTTTAACAACCGTATCTTTGGCTGGTGGATCCGTATGTGTGGCGCCTTTCCTATCGACCGGGAAAATCCTAGCGCCTCTGCCATCAAGTACCCTATCAACGTCCTCAAAAAAAGTGACCGCTCTCTCATCATGTTTCCAAGTGGGAGCCGTCACTCAAACGATGTCAAGGGTGGAGTTGCCTTGATTGCCAAAATGGCCAAGGTTCGTATCATGCCTGTTACCTACACAGGTCCCATGACCTTGAAAGGCTTAGTCAGCCGTGAACGTGTGGATATGAACTTTGGAAATCCTATCGACATCTCAGACATCAAGAAAATGAATGATGAAGGAATCGAAATGGTTGCAGACCGTATCCAAGCAGAATTCCAACGTTTGGACGAAGAAACCAAGCAATGGCACAATGATAAAAAACCAAACCCACTCTGGTGGTTTGTCCGAATCCCTGCCCTCATCCTTGCTGTGGTTGTGGGTATTCTAACGATTATCTTTAGCTTTATTGCAAGCTTTATCTGGAATCCAGATAAGAAGAGAGAGGCTCTTGGCTAAAAAATACAATTATCCCTTGGCTTTTACCAAGGGATATTTCTTTTATGCAATTTTCCATTTTTGGGCCAACCAGTTGGAAAAGGCTAGGAATCGTTCAGCCACTTGCTCATGATGCCCATAGGGATCAAAGACAAACTGACCAGTTGGATAGCGTTGCTGAAAGCTGGTATGGAGCTGCTCAGCATAGGCTGGTGCTTGAGCCAAGCGATTGGTATGATGGGCTCCTTCTGTTTGACCATTCTGTAAATACAGCAAACAGTCTAGATTTTTCACTGTCTCTTCCCTGCAATAAGTCGTAAAATCAGGATACCAAAAGGAACCACAGATAGAGAAGATACAGGAGACCTTATCAAAACGGAAAAGACTGTATACTGCCGCCAAACCACCTAATGAATACCCTCCATAAGCAAGGCGATTTTTGTCCAGACGATAAAGCGACTGCAACTTATCTAAAAGACCTCCAAATAAATGACCATGATAGGCATTTGCCTGACCACCAAAATCTGGAGCCCCCTCTCTCAGAGCAGCTGCCTTCCAGGGAGTGTAGTCGTCTAGGCGATTTTTAGAGGTCAAGCCCACTAAAATCACAGATTCGGAAAGAGATGATAGGAAATCCAAGTTTCCATCATTCAAGAAAATAGCTGGATAGGTTTGATTGGGATCATAGGTCGAAGGAAGGCTGACCTTAACTTGGATCCCTTCCCAATCAAACTCATTATTTATTGATAAAGTCATTGATTTTCTCAAGGGAATCAATCACTGCTGGACCATAGTCCATCAACTCATCGTAAGAAATAGTCATGATTTTTTGATTCTTAATTGCAGGAACGTTTTCCAAAACTTCATTTGCCTTCATCAACTCTACTGCGTTAGCATCCAATTTTTTATTGCGGTCGCTGGTTACATAGATAATCAACTCAGGATCCATTGACACGAGATTTTCCAAGGTCAAGCCTGATGTTCCCGTTGCAACATTTGTATAACCAAGTTGATTCAACAAGCTTTCTTGCAAAGCAGACTTGTAAGCACCAAAGGTTTCGTCATTATAAGCAACCATAATCAAAGCCTTTTTCTTTTCACCTTGGCTTGTTGGGTTTGCTTTCTTAACAGCGTCAATCTTAGCTTGTAATTGGGCTGCGTATTCATTAGCCTTGTCCTGAACATTGAAAATCATTCCAAGATTTTTAACGTCTTCTACAATATTTCCCAAATCTTGCTGAATCGTTGAGAGAGAAGCTTTTTGCGTATAGACTGGGATTTTGTTTTCATTCCAAGTGCTAACTGTTCCCAAGGATTTTTCAGAAAACATCATGTTTCGACCCATCACAGCGTCTGGCTCATAAGAAAGGACTGTCTCTTGTGAGACTGTTTTTTTATCACCGATTTGAGGAATCGTCGCAATCGCGTCTTTGTATTTGTCCGTCACAGCATTATCAGGGTTAAGCATGCCAGCAATTTTATCCTTCAAGCCTAACTCCAACAAAATTTCAGTGGTTGAAAGATTGTTGGTGATAACTTTTTCAGGTGCCTTGTCAAAGACTTGTTCGACTTCATTTCCCTTAGTATCATAGGTCTTGACCGTTAACGGATAAGTCGTCTCTGTGCTGGCCTTTTGACTTGTTTCTGCGCTAGATTGTGTGGTAGCTTTTTCTGTAGTAGTGTTGCCACAAGCTGCCATGGTTAAGGTAGCTACTGTTACGAGTAAAATACTGAGTGTTTTTTTCATTTTGTTTTCCTTTTCTTTCTTATAAATAGTGAATCATAGCTTGCTGATCCTCGGTCCAAGTAACCTGACTTTGAACTCCATATACAGTTTGCAATGACTCAGGGGTGATGGTCTCCTTTGGAGTCCCTTGGTAAAGGATTTCCCCCTCTTTCATCAGATAGAGATAATCCGAATAGCGACAAGCAAGTTGAATATCATGTAGGACAGCTAAAACATTGACCTTGAGATTCTTCACAATGGCCAACAAGTCTAGCTGGTACTTGATATCCAGGTGATTGGTTGGTTCGTCCAGGAGCAAGAGAGTCGGTTCTTGCGCCAAGGCGCGGGCTAATAAGACTCGTTGTTTCTCCCCCCCTGAAAGAGACGAATAGAGACGAGTTTTCTTCTCAAGCATATCCACTTTGACGAGAGCATCCTGAACGAGGACATAATCTCTTTCCTTTTCCTTCTGTAAAAAAGAGAGGTGGGGA
Source organism: Streptococcus oralis (assembly GCF_003943395.1). GTDB lineage: Bacteria > Bacillota > Bacilli > Lactobacillales > Streptococcaceae > Streptococcus > Streptococcus oralis_BF. Next base: position 143,109 of record NZ_RJPJ01000002.1, read on the forward strand.
GTTCTTCCCAGCAAGACAATTTCCTCAACTGTACAATCAAACTGCAATTGATTAAACTGGGTAACAACTGCCATTTGCTTGGCTGTTTCTTTGAGTGACCAATGCTCCAGTGGCATTCCATCTAGTCTTATCAAGCCTTTGTCCGCCCTTTCCTGACGATAGAGGAGTTTAAGCAGGCTGGTTTTTCCACTTCCATTTGGCCCTAGTATCGTGTGGAATTGATGTCCCTCAACCTTAAGAGAAATTCCTTTGAGGATTTTTTTCTCTTCTAGTCCAAAGTGGACATCCTGACAAATCAAGTCCATATCAGGCCCTCACCTCCCTTCGCCTACCTCCTACAATGTAGATGAAGAAGGGAGCACCTACTAAGGCTGTGAAAATACCAATCGGCAGCTCAGCATTTGGAATGATGACACGAGAGAGTACATCTGCCCAGACCACAAAGAGGGCACCCAGTATGGTCGCAACAGGAAAAAGTCTTCTGTAATTCGTTCCTACTAACCCTCGAGCTAAGTGAGGAGTAATGAGACCAACAAATCCAATAATCCCACAAGTTGCTACTAAGACTGCTGTCAGCACAGCCACCATGGTCACATAAAGATACCAGTAGAAGCGTAAGGGAATTCCCAAAGTTAAAGCAGTTTCATCTCCCATCATCATCGCATTAAAAACACGATACTGGGTAGCGAAAAATAGAAAGGCCAATCCTACTACTATAGTTGGCAGGACTAAGTCAGACCAAGAAGTCCCAGCAAGCGAACCCATGGTCCAAAACTTAATGGTCATCACACTGTCCGCATTAGCGCCAACTGAGATAATAAAGTTGGAAAATGCCAGAAAGAGAGCATTGACCACCGTTCCTGATAAGATCAGACTAGAAGTCGTCATCCTGCCCTGCATAGAGGCAATGATAAGGACAGCAATTGTTGCCAAAATAGCTCCAAGAAAAGCTCCAAGGCTAATCACCAATTTTAAACCAAGAATGATGCTCAAGGTTGCACCCAAAGTTGCACCCGCAGAAATTCCTAAGACATAAGGCTCTGCGATGGGATTGTTCACTGTAGACTGCATCACGCTACCACACATAGAAAGTCCAGCCCCTACTATCAGACCTAACAATACTCGGGGGAATCTCATGTTCCATACAATGGCAAGAGTGGACTTGGAAACCTCTCCTATCTCAAGAGGAAATCCCAATCTGCTCAAAATGATCCGATAGGTATCTCCTAAGTCAATCGCTACGGATCCCATAGAAACAGCTAGAAAAAGTGAAATCCCTAAAATACCTAGCAAAATAACCAAAAACAACACAAATTGCAAATCTTGTCGGCTTCCAGAAAATTTGGAAAGCATGAAAACCTCCTTAAACAAAATTAAAAATTTAGAAAATTCTCATAAAAAAGTATACCATATTTCTATTAGATGAACAAGGATAGGGACATATATAGAAAAAGCCCTCTGAAAATCAGAGAGCTGATTTGAGCTCGGACTAAAATCCTAGTGAAACAAAAAAATCTACACGGTCAGAAAAGTCTCTATCGTGCCATTTTCATACATGATGTATAGTCCAAGTAGAATGAATACTAAGGGCACAATGATTCGCTCGTATTTTTCAATTGTCTCGAATATTAACGGAATAGAGGATAACATCCGACTAATCTCGCAAAAGATAATTATGCCGATTACAAACACAAGCAACGCCACGAGGGTCTGTGACCAATCTAACGAAGCAAAATAAGGTATATAGATACCTAAATTATCTCCGCCAGACGCAATTGTCAGCAATGTAACTGTCCAAAACAGTTGATTTGCCTTGCTTTGTTCTAATCTTTCAATAATTTCTTCCTCTTCTTCCTCACCTTCTCCAACAATTGCAAAGCGAATCCCTAAATAGATAGGGATTAAACCAAGCAATCCAACCATCCATTCTTCAGGAACGAAATTAACGACATAAGCAGCAACTAAACTCGCCCCTACAAGTAAGCCTATTCCTAGATATTGCCCCGCATAAATATGCCATTTCTGTTTATTCTGTGATAGCTGTGCAAATAAAATAATTAAAATAATTAAATAATCGATACTGGTGGAAATATAAACACCAATAGCAGATATGATTGTCTGTCCCATAAAAACCTCCTGTATTAGTTAGTAATAAATCAGCAGATTTTAGGAGAGCACAGACACATTAATTTAGCTATCGCTAGTGGGTAATGTCGAACGTAGGAAAGCATTTTACTCCTCCTCAAAACGTAGTTACAAAGTAATTTCTAACTGGAATTCGGTGACTACTTCCATGTAAAGTATAACATACTATACTTTACTTCGTAAAGTGTGGGCTCTCCGAGGGGGCTTGCAGACAGTTACTTGGCTTGAAAAGCCGAGTAACTGCGCACCTTCATGGTGTCATTAGCTGATACTATTTGAGGTTTTTGTAGTCTCCAAAATTATGACCGATAAAACCTCAATAAAAAAGCTCTCTGAAGTCAGAGAGCTGATTTGAGCTCGGGCTAAAATCCTAGTGAAAAAGATGAAACTCCTTGTGTTCATCGAACACTGTTTCCTTTCCCTATTTTCATACGGATTTTTAACGCCCTTAGCATCATGATTCTTGCCGGATAAACCGTTTATAGACTAGGCGATGAGCCGAAGATTGTACAAAAATGTTAGTGAAACAAAAAATCTCCCCGAAGGGAGATGATCTGGTTTATTTTACCTTACAGTGCTAGGAACCGTAACCGAAGATTATACTTGAGTATATCGAGGCAAGGTGACAACATAAAAAGCCCTCTGAATATCAGAGAGCTCCAATCTTGCTGGATAAAACGTTTATAGACTAGGCGACGAGGCGAAGATTGTACTAATGGTACATCGAGTCGAAGCCAACGAAGTATAGAAACGTTTTAGACGCAAGATTAACGACGAAGTCCAAGAGAGTTGATTAACTCACGGTAACGGTTAACGTCGTTTTTACGCAAGTATGCAAGCAAGTTACGACGGCGACCGATTTTTTTCATCAATCCACGGTAAGTAGCGTGGTCTTTTTTGTGTTGTTTGATGTGTTCGTTAAGGTGGTTGATTTCCCAAGTAAGGACAGCAACTTGAACCTCTACTGAACCTGTATCACCTTCGTGACGTGCATATTGTGCGATGATTTCATTTTTTTTCTCTTTTGAGATTGCCATGATGTTTCTCCTTTTTATTTGGCTTCATCCGAGTGACAGGTTGGCATGCCTGCAACCAAGAAGAAGTTATTTGTCTTTACGACAGTTCTTATTCTACCAAGAAGCAGGGACTTTGTCAACTGATTTACTGTTTAAACCCGTGAATTACTCTACTGATTTCAGGGCTTCGAGCATATCCACCTTTCTCAAGTGGTGATTGACAAAGACGCCCAGTAAAGCCAAAATCACAGTCACTGCGACGATTGGAAGAGCATAGACTTCCCAGCTGACCTGAGGATAAAAGAGTATGGTAGCAGGTGAAATCATTTGAATCAAAAATTGATGTAAATAGTAGCCAACTACCAAACCGAGAGCAATCCCCACAAAGGACAGCACCATAGTCTCGCGGTAGATATAGAGGGTCACTTCTTTATTGTGGAAACCGAGAACCTTGATAGTGGAAAGTTCGCGGATACGTTCTGCCACATTGATATTCGTTAGATTGTAAAGAATGACAATGGCTAGTAAGACGGAAACAAGGACAAGGATTGCCATGGTTTTATTGAGCGAACTAGCCACAGATTCAAAGAGATGGATGGCCGTCGCATTCTGGACGACCCCAGAAACAGCATCTTTTTCCATGAAGGTAGCAACTTCTTTCTCCGTATTGGAAGGTGTTGGCTCTTTTAATTTTACTAGGTAGGTATTGTCTTGCGGACTGATTCCATAGACTTGTTCGTAAGTCGCTCGGTTGAGATAAACAAAGTGTCCAACATAGTTTTCAGAAATAGCTGCGACCTTGATTTCCTTCCCATCAAGCTCCAGCTCATCTCCAACCGTAACACCTGCTAGTTGGGCTAATTTTTGACTCACGACCGCTCCATCGGTGACCTGCACCTCTCGCCCATTTTCCTCTAATATGATAAAAGGCTTAAAGTCTTCTCCACTAGTAACCATCATAGTGATGGTTTGAAGTCCTGCTTTTCCTTTGAAATCTTTTTCAATGGATTTAGAGTAAATCTTTTGATAAGCATAGATAGATTCAGCCTGCAAGGCGCTTTCTAAATCTGCTTTTTCTTGCTCCGTTGCACTGCTCTTTTCCGCTACAATCATCTGGTATTGCTGGATTTGTTCAAATTGGCGCTCAACAACGCCTCCCACAGAAGACTGAATGCCAAGACCTGCAAATAAGAGAGCAGCCGAACCCGCAACTCCAAAAATGGTCATCAACATTCGTTGCTTATAACGAAAAATATTTCGCGCCGTGACCTTATGAGTAAAGCTCATACGACTCCAAATAAAGCTCAGGCGTTCCAGTAAAATCTTTGCTCCTTTAACGGGAGGCTTGGGAAGTAAGAGTTGGGCTGCTTCATCGTGTAGTTCCCTCCGCGCTACCAGATAAGCTGGCAAAACGCTGGATACCCAACTTAAGGCTAGGGCAAGAAGGCTATAAGACCAGTAAAAATACTCCTGACTTTTCCCAACGACCATCCCAGTTGTTATAACATCCGAAATCACTCCTGCAAGGAGATAATGTCCTAGAAGCGTTCCTAAAATGGTTCCTACAGTTCCTGCAAGAAAACCATAGAGGACAAACTTGGCAACTATATCTCGATTTCGGTAACCCAAGGCCTTGAAAATACCAGCATTGGTGCGCTCTTCATCCACAAAGCGAGTCATCGTTGTAAAGGTCACCATTGCCGCGACCATATAAAGCACCACTGGGAAGATATTTCCGACTGATCGAATGCTTGCTGAAGCGTTACTGTACATGAGATAGCCTTGACCCCCTGGCATGGTTTGGCGGTTGTAAACGTGGTAAGTCGGCTCTGTCAGTTCATCAAGCTCTTTCTGACGTTGTTCAAGCTTCTCTTTTTCCTTGGCTAGATCACTCTCTTTCTGAGCCATTTTTTCTTTTTCTGTAGCCAATTCTTCCTTAGCTTTTGTCAGCTGTCCCTTGGCTTGACTCTTTTGTGGTTCAGGCAAAGCGGTCGCTTGTTCTTCTTGCGTTTTCAATCGACTTTCAGCCTGTTCTAACTGACTCTTTCCTTTTTGAAGGTTACCTTCTGCTGTTTGGAGCTGCTCTTTCCCATTTTCCAAGCTCTTTTGCCCATTTGATTTGATATTTGCCAATCTTTTTTGACCATTATCGGCAAGCAAGTCTTGCAAGTCTTCCTGATGTTGATCTCGTTTGCTCCTATAGTCTGATGAAAAAGCATCCAGATTTTTTAAATCGTCATAGCGCACACGCGCGATACTATAGACATCTGAGTCAAACTGACTGGGTAAAATCACTCCATAGCCAGCCAAGCTTCCATTTCCACTACTAGCACTTCCTAAATCTTCCTTAGAAAGAATTTCACCCGACTGAACAAATCCAATAATTGTGAAAGTTTGGGATTTTACGACGGACTTTTCTTCTTTCTTAGTAAAGGTAATGGTCTGCCCAATCTGATAACGGTCTTTCCAGAAGTCAGCTAGGGCAATTTCCTCAACTGCTTCTGGCAGTCGCCCTTCTGTCACTTGGAAGGTTGAAATGCTCTCTGGTTTGGAATAAAGTCGAACCGCTTCTTCACTATTTTCAACGGTTAGGTCTGCCATATAGCCAAACTCAACACTTGCTCCTTGAAGTGTCTTTAGTTCGTCTTGGTCTTTTTTGTCCAAGCCATAATCAGCTATCACGGCCAGATCCAGAGTATTGGCTTTACGGAGATAATCTTCTGCCGTACGTTCCATGTTGGGACTGGCTACTTTGAGGCCAACTAGAGCTAAAGAACCCAGCATCATCAAGGTCAAGATAGAAACAAAGCGTCCCTTTGATGTCGTCACTGACTGAAATAGGTCTTTCCGATATGTTTTTTTCATCCTAATACTCCAATGTATCGATATCCTGCGGATGCTCATTAATCGTCACACTCTTAACCGTGGCATCACGCATGTGAATCACCCGATCCGCAATAGGAACTAGCGCGCCATTGTGGGTCACGATAATCACAGTCGCTCCTTTTTGACGAGACATGTCTTGGAGAATCTTCAAGACTTGCTTCCCCGTCTGGTAATCCAAGGCACCTGTCGGTTCATCACAGAGGAGAATTTTAGGATTTTTGGCTACAGCGCGTGCAATGGAGACTCGCTGTTGCTCCCCTCCAGAAAGCTGGGCTGGAAAGTTATTGAGGCGATGACCTAGCCCTACGTCTTTGAGCACTTGCTCTGGATCCAAGGCATCTGTCACGATTTCTGAAGCCAGTTCCACATTTTCCTTGGCTGTCAGATTGGAGACTAGATTGTAAAACTGAAAAACAAAGCCTACATCTTCACGACGATAGTTTGTTCGTTGGTGCGAACTATAGTTGGCAATATTGGCACCATCAATCCAAATCTCCCCCTCATCATTGGTATCCATACCTCCTAGGAGATTGAGAACGGTTGATTTTCCAGCACCTGAAGCGCCAAGTATGATAACCAGCTCCCCTTTTTCAATTTCAAAATTCACATCGCGATTAGCCACAATCTCCGTATCCCCAACCTGGTAACGCTTGTAGCTGTGTTTCATTTCAATATAAGCCATATCATTCATCTCCTTTTCAAAGCTCGTTTCCTTAAATCAACAAAGTGTTGATTCTAAATCACAAATATTATATAATGGGCTAAGTCAAAAAGCAATAATCAAAAATCAACAAAGTGTTGATTTAAGAAGAAGGAAGAAAAATGGTTCAGAAACGAAAAACTACTACTAAGGAAGACATCAAGGAAGCTTTGATTCAGTTGCTATCAGAGGAGAAATTTGAAAATATATCAATTAGTAAGCTCTGCAAACGAGCAGGAATTAATAGGGGAACTTTCTATCTACACTATGAAGACAAATATCAAATGATTGACAGTTTTAAAAGTGAAATCATTTCCCAGCTCTACATTTTTTTAGAAAAAGAAAGAGAATCGCCTAGAAAGTTTATGTTAGCCAACTTTTATATATTACGTTCGAACGAACGCCTTATCAACGCCTTGTCTCAAAGTCATTACATAGACTTTCGTGGTGCAATTCGTGAATTTCTAAGTAGCATTATTCTAACTGAAAATCAAATAGAAAGGACTCGTCATTTCTTATCAGAAAACTTCCAAATTCCTCACAAGTACGCTTTGGAAATCTTCTTATCAAGTATTGAAGGGATTATTTCTCTTTGGATTGCTGGGGGAGCGCAAGAAGAACCGGAAGAAATCACGGATATAATCTTATCAACCTATAACTACGAACACTGGAACTACGAATCAAAGGAAGATTAATTCATACAACTTACTATTTCATAAGCTATATCCTCTCATTTTATACTTTTTCAATTAGCTAAATTGCCTTTTTTTAAACTTAGATACAAAAAAGCCTAGGAATTCCTAGGCTTTCTGTTTATAGATTATTTTCCAAGGTAGTATTCAGAAACTACGTTCAATTTTTCGTCAAATTCGAATACCAATGGTGGGAAGTTAGGGATTTCCACGTCCATGATTTCGTCGTCTGACAAGCGTTTGATGTGTTTTACAAGGGCACGAATTGAGTTACCGTGAGCTCCTACGAATACGTTTTTACCATCTTTAAGTGCTGGAGCGATTTTGTCTTCCCAGAATGGAAGGGCACGTTCCAAAGTTACTTTCAAATTTTCAGCATCTGGGATAACTGAGTCGTCAAGTGAAGCGTAACGACGGTCAGTGTGAGCTGAATGCTCATCATCACGGTCCATGTTTGGAGGCAATACATCGTATGAACGACGCCAGATGTGAACTTGCTCATCACCAAATTGTTCAGCAGCTTCAGCCTTGTTTTTACCAGTCAAACCACCGTAGTGACGTTCGTTCAAGCGCCATGATTTTTCAACTGGAACCCACAATTGGTCAGCAGCTTCAAGAGCCAAGTTTGTTGTTTTGATCGCACGTTTCAATACTGAAGTGTAAGCTTGGTCAAATTCGATACCAGCTTCTTTGATCAATTTACCAGCGTCAATCGCTTGTTGTGTTCCTTTTTCAGACAAATCAACATCAGCCCAACCAGTGAAAAGGTTAGCTTTGTTCCATTCAGACTCACCGTGGCGAGCAAAAACCAATTTTACCATTAGATGGATTCTCCTTTTATTTTTCGAGGTTGTCCTCGTTTATCTATTCCATTTTACACAATTTTTCACAAAAAAGCTAGTGAAAATCAACGAAAAAGAGAAGAGCTTCTCAGCCTTCTCTTTATTATATTATCATAATTGTTCTCAACAGAAAATGAAACAGTCTCTCCTAAATAATTAAAAAACTACTACTCTTCAATTACAAATTTTTTCAATGTTCCAAAGTAGAGTGAACCACCAATAATGGTTAGAATTCCACCTACCCATCCCAAAAGTGGAATCAAACCGACCGCACCACCTACAATGAGCAAAACAGAAGGTGCATTCGTAACACGTTCATCATCTTTATAATAAACAATAGCAACAATTCCCAATACCAAAACAGCAATTTTAACCAATAACAAAATAATTGAAATCCCTGTCAATGTCCCAACTGTTACATCTGCGTCTTCAGTCGCTGTAGCGGCTCCAACAGCCATCATAAACATGATGACTGGCGCTAAGAGCAATACAATTCCTGAAATAAGACCAAAAATAGCGTTAACACGAGCAAGTGTATTTGTTTTCATAATAATTTCTCTAAAAATTAAACAGTCTTATAAAATTTTATAATGAATATTAATACCCTTTAAACTCTCTAAAGAATTTTAAGCTCCATAATTCTTTTATAATTATTAGAAATATAAAATTATGAGAAAACTGAATAGTTGATTATGTTAATTATCTACACGGACAGGCTAGGAAAAATCTCATTTGAGGAAAAGTCTAGTAAATTTTCCCACGATAAAACGCATAATATCAAAACACTTGAACTCTTGATATTATGCGTTTTTATGATTTTAGCGACCTTTCTCAGTCTCTTTCTGATTATTTCGCTTCAAATCCTTCTGCGACTGCGTCCGCAAAGTTTTCTTCTACGATGCCTGCACAGTGGTCACAGATGACTGCATGGTAGCTACGTTCAGCAGTAGTTGGATCGATACGACGGCAACGGTCACAAACTGCACCTGTAGCGCGTTCAACTGTAAAGGCAACATCCTCAAAGCTTACTGCACTCTCTGGAGCTGCTCCTTCTGCAATGGTCAATTCTGACACGATCAAAAGTTGAGCCACATTGCTGTCCACTGCTCCAAGAAGAGTTTTCACCACTTCATTAGGATAAACTGTTAAGTGAGCTTCGAGTGATTTACCGATTACTTTTGCATTACGAGCTTCTTCCAAGGATTTTTGAGCTTGTCCGCGGAAGTCCATGAAAGCTGCCCATGTATCCAAGATCTCTTCTTGGTTGGCAAAAGTTTCAGCTTCTGGTAATTCAGACAATTGAACGAATTCTTCAGCTTCAAACTCAAGATATGACCAGATTTCTTCCGCAGTGTGAGGAAGGATTGGTGTCAAGAGTTTCGTGATTTTGACAAGGATGTCATAGAAGACAGTCTGCATTTGACGGCGTTCGAGTGATTTGGCACCTTCGATGTAAACAACGTCTTTAGCGAAGTCAAGATAGAAGGCTGACAAGTCAACGTTGATAAAGTTCACCAAAGCCTTGTAGATTGTCAAAAATTCAAAGTTGGCATAAGCATCACGAATCGTATTAACAAGTTGGTTAAAGCGAATAGTCATGTACTTATCAACGGAACGAAGCTCATCATAAGCGACTGCGTCCTGCGCTGGGTTAAAGTCAGATGTATTAGCAATCAAGAAACGAAGAGTGTTACGGATTTTACGATAAGTTTCAGAGACTTGGCTCAAGATATCCATAGAGATACGCACGTCGTTGCTTGAGTCAACACTTGTTACCCAGAGACGCAAGATTTCTGCACCAAATTGTTTTTCAACATCGCTTGGAGCAATCGTATTTCCAAGAGATTTAGACATCTTTTCACCTTTACCGTCAAGGGCAAATCCTTGTGACAAGATTTGTTTGTATGGCGCTACGCCATGGTTGGCAACAGATGTGATGAGTGAAGAGTTGAACCAACCACGGTATTGGTCAGAACCTTCTAGGTAGAGGTCTGCTGGATATTTGAGTTCTGGACGGTTTACTACAACACCATTCCATGATGAACCTGAGTCAAACCATACGTCCATGATGTCTGTTTCTTTCTTGAACTCGCCATTTGGTGAACCTGGGTGGGTGAATCCTTCTGGCAAGAGGTCTTTGGCATCACGTTCCCACCAGATGATAGACCCGTGTTCCTCAAAGAGTTGAGCCACGTGTTCAATAGTTTCAGCTGTCATGATTGGCGTGCCGTCTTCGGCATAGAAGATTGGTAATGGCACACCCCAAGCACGTTGGCGAGAGATGACCCAGTCGCCACGGTCACGAATCATGTTGTAAAGACGCACTTTACCCCATTCTGAGTGGAACTTCACTTTTTCAATTTCGTCCAAGATTTCTTGGCGGAATTTAGATACAGAAGCAAACCACTGTGGTACTGCACGCCAGATGATTGGTTTTTTCGTACGCCAGTCAAATGGATAGGAGTGAGAGATTTCTTCTTGCGCAAGGAGCAAATCACCCAGTTTTTCAATAACAGTTGGCACAACCTTGTCATAGAATCGACCTGCAAAGTCAGGACCAGCATTTTCCATCATGATCCCGCGTTCGTTAACTGTTACAGCAACTTCAAGACCGTTGGCAACACCGACATTGTAGTCGTCCTCACCAAAACCAGGGGCTGTATGGACAATACCAGTACCAGAGTCAGTCGTAACGTGGTCACCAAGGATCACTAACTCATCTACAGCCGTATCCCATGGGTGAGCTGTTACGATATGGTTCAATTCTTGACCACGGTAGGTTGCCAAGACCTGAACATCAGCCCAGCCAAATTTTTCAGACAAACTGGTCAACAATTCTGAAGCAACCACAAACTTACGAGATTCACCAGCTGGTTGTACGACTACGTAATCGATATCCGCACCAACAGTCAACCCACGAGATGCTGTAATGGTAAATGGAGTAGTTGTCCAAACAACGATGTAAGTATCAGTATCTAGGACACCTTTTCCGTCTTTGACGCGGTTAGCATAGTAAAGGGAAGTTGAAAGCAAGTCATGGTATTCAATTTCCGCTTCAGCAAGGGCTGATTCGGATGACCAAGACCAGTAAACTGGCTTGGCGCCACGGTAGATGTAGCCTTTCTTAGCCATTTCTCCGAAGACACGGATTTGAGCCGCTTCGTAGTCTGGAGTCAAAGTCACATAAGGATTTTCCCAGTCACCAGAAACACCCAAACGTTTAAAGTCTTCTCTTTGTTTATCAACTTGAGAAAGAGCGTAGTCACGGCAAAGTTTCAAGTACTCAACCAAGTCCATTTCTTTACGTTTCACGCCTTGTTTTGCCAAGACTTGCTCGATTGGCAAACCATGTGTATCCCAACCTGGGATGTAAGGCGCATAAAATCCTGACATCGATTTCGAACGAACAATAATATCTTTAGAAATCTTGTTCATGGCATGTCCAACGTGGATATTTCCGTTGGCATAGGGAGGTCCATCGTGCAAGGTGAAATGCGGTTTTCCTTGGTTCAATTCTTGACGACGTTGGTAAAGTTTCGCTTCGTCCCACTCTTTTTGCCATAGTGGTTCTTTAGTAGGAAGTCCAGCACGCATTGGAAATTCAGTTTTTCCAAGATTTAGGGTATCTTTGAGTTTCATTATATCTCCTTTATTATATAGACAAATTAAAAACCACGAATCGCTAAAAAGGACGAAAATCGTGGTACCACCTTTGTTCGGAAAAAGACTTTGTCTTTTCCCCTCTTGTCCCGTAACGTGGGCAACGTCCAATCTTACTCTTTTCAGACTGGATTGCTTGAGAGGATAATCTGACCACTAGGGATTGCAGGACTCACACCATCTCCTACTCGCTGAAAATATAGTTAGTCAGATATTGTTCTCACATTTATTTCTTATAATATTGTAACGGATTCTTGTTGTGCTTCATGTCTAGTAGTTGAAGAAGCAGTTCCAGTTGCCGATGGCGATACTGAGAAATACTCTGTCACGATTTCTGAATCCTCATGTTGTGGCTCAACTGAATGAGACTTTATCTCTTCTACAACCGTATTGATGTCTAACACATGACTTTCCGCTTGACTGTTAGCCTGCTGAACTTCAAACTCAGCTAATTCTTTGTTACCTGCTTCGATGCGGGCTTGTAACTCCGCCATTTCTTCAGGTGAAAATTGGCGAGTCACATCAATCGGCTCTTCTTCTGGTTGCGAAGGAACAGCTTCTCCCAAGACCTCACCTACGACTTCCTTGAAGGCTTCATCACTTGTTTGGAGATAAGTCGCAGTCGGACGAAGAATATCTTCCCAATCTGAAGATTCGACAATTGCCAACTGGCTCTCAATCGTAGACTTGAGGCGTTGATGGAATACACGACTCTTGTTCTTCAACTCTTCTGTCTCAACAGCTACTTTCTTAGCATTATCTGTTGCCTGACGTAGGATTTCATTAGCCTTGTATTTCGCCTCTTCAAGGAGACGCTGGGCATCTTGCTCAGCCTGTTGAATAATATTGTTTGAGCGCTCTTGAGCAGCTTGCTTTACACGTTCAGCCGTATCTTGAGCAATCAAAACAGACTGGCTCAACGAATCCTTCATCTCATCAAAGTAAGATAAGCGCTCTTCTAAACTTCTAATGTGTCTTTCCATTTCGTGATTATTGCGAACTAAGTCCTCGTAATCACGAACAACAATATCAAGAAATTCATCTACTTCTTCTGGATCAAACCCTCTGAATTTCGTAGAAAAGGTTTTATCTTTAATTTCTAATGATGTAATTGGCATACTTTTCCTCACTTACTTAATAATAATTGGATAGTCAGTTTTATCTTATCCCTTTTAGTTTGCCCATTTTCTTTGACAATCTTCAGACGACCAAACTTTCTCACACTAATCAAATCCCCCACAGATACTAGATAATCTAATTTTTCTATAGGATGGTAGTTTACCTGGACAGATTTCTTCTCTATGAGTTGACCAGCCTGCTTTCTGGATAATTTCAAGGCACTTGATAAGAGGGCATCCAAACGAAAACTGGAAATCAAAATCTCTTGTTCTTGATAATTGATTTCAGATATGATTTTATCGGTGAAAGGACATTCCTCCAGCGACACAGGTAGCCTAGCAATCTTTTGTATCCCATCCTGAAACAGAGGGATAAAATCACGATTGACAAAAATCTGTGCTCTCTTTTCATCTACCAAGATATCACCAAAGAGCTTACGATCAATTCCTAGTTGATTGATGATTGTCCCCAAAATCTTTGCATGTGTTAGCTGTTCAAATCTACTTGGATAATGGATCTCTAGCAATGCCATTTCAAAATCTGACAGTGTCGGACTAAAGTAGTCTGGATACAGGAGGACACGGACAAATTCCGTTTGAATGTATTCTCCACTACTCATACAGCCCAGTCCATAAGTTCCAGCTAAAATCTTCAATATATGCTCCTGATGCGGATTGACAAAAGCTGTGAGAACAGGAGTATAGGTATCTTCCACCCGCTTGATCCACTCTAATCCCTTATCAATAAAAGGAGCATCATCAAGAGAAAAGTGCTGGTAAATCGCTTTATTTGTCATCATAGTATCAACAAGAAACGAATCAAGCTATCACCCAAAAAACGAACGATTAGGATTGCTAGCCAAATGGATAAATCCAAACCTCCAAATTGTAAAGGTAAACGGCGAAGTGGATCAACAATCGGTCTAATCAGCTTTTCCAGTAAACGTTCAAGTGAGCTACCATAAGAATTTGGAAACCAAGAGAGGAGTGCATAGATTAACAAAAGCAGGGAATAGATATTCACTGCATTTTGGATCAGACGAATTAGAAAAATCATTATTTCGCTCTACTTCGTTTAATATCAAAACCAAATTCTGCACTTTGAGAATCATCAGGTAACTTGATATCTTCAATATTCACAACTACATTAACTGGCGTCAACAAATACATTGTACTCGCAACTTTTTTTAGATTACCAGCCAAGACATGACGGGCACCGTCCAGATAGTCTAGACAACGACGAGCCTGAACCTCTGTCATGTACTGGAAGTCAATCAAGATACTTTCATTTCCAGCCAATAAATCCACAATCTCTGTTGCATCCTCATATTTTCTAGGATAACGAACATCAATCGTTACTTTTTCATCTGTACGATGACTTTGCATAGCCAATTCTTGTTGACGAGCATGCAAGCGAGTGATATTGGCATCTTTTGAAGTAGTTGATTGAGGTTGTGCGGGTAGTTCTTTAGGAACTGAAATTGATGAAGCAGTCACCTGCTCTTCCTTAGGTTGATAAGTCGCAGTTGTTTCTTCCCCATCTTCTGTAAAATAATCTATAAATTTATTAAATTTATCTTTTAAAGACATAAGTCTCTCCTATTTAAAAAATGCTGTACCAATTCGAACAAAGGTCGAACCAAATTGAATCGCTTCCTTATAGTCACGACTCATGCCCATGCTCAACTCTGTCATCGGCATATTAGGAATTTGTTTTTCTCTAATTTCTGCTTGCAGTTCCTGAGTTTCCTTGAAAATTTGTTTCAATTCATCAGAATCTGCCTCAAAAGGAGCCATGGTCATCAAACCAACATACTCAATCTGATCTAGCTGAGCCAAGTCCGGCAAAAGTTCTAGTAATTCTTCTTTTGAAAAACCGTGCTTGCTTTCTTCTCCTGAAATATTGACCTGTAGGAAACACTTGATAACATGATCTGTTCTCTTTTGAATCTCCTGCGCTAATTTTAAGGAATCTAAAGCATGAAAGTAATCCACAAAAGGGATTACTTCTTTGACCTTCCGTCTTTGTAGCGTTCCAATCAAATGCCAAGTGACAGGGAATTCTTTTAACGTCTGATATTTTTCTAAAAATTTATCAACACGATTTTCACCAATATGATGAACACCCAGAGGAAGCAAGGCTTCCGCTGTTTTTACGTCCACATATTTCGTCACTGCAATAATTGAAACAGAAGCTGGATCACGATTTGCTTCTCGGCTAGCTTCAGCGACCTGCTGAAAAACGAACTCTGTATTTTTTTTCAAATCCATTGATTAACGATTCTTGAAGAATGGAGGTGTGTCCAACTCATCTTCGTCCTGATAAGTCGGTGCTTCGAAACGTTCTACAGGTGATACGACTGAATCAGTTTGACGAACGATTGATTCACGGCGCAAGTCCCAATCACCAAAAGCAGAAGATTGACTTGTTTCAAAGCGTCGTTGGCTTTGTTTTGGTAATTCTGCTGTATCTTCTAGGTCAAAATGACGATCAAAATTTTGAGGGTGCGATTGTCTTGAAGCTTCACGACGAGCCGCTTGTTTTACTGAAGAACCAACAACTTTTTCTACACGTTCTTGACGAACACCAGTCGCTACAACTGTTACACGAATTTCATCTTTCATGCTTTCGTCAATAGAAGTTCCAAGCCAGATATTCACTCCTTGACCTGCTGCTTGATTGACGATTTCAGAAGCTTCTTCTGCTTCAATCAAGGTCAAGTCAAGACCACCAGTAACGTTGACAATGACATCTTCAGCACCGTCAATGGTAGTTTCAAGAAGTGGTGAGTAAATCGCTTTACGAGCCGCTTCAACGACACGCTCTTCACCACTACCAATACCGATCCCCATAAGGGCATTACCTTTGTTTGCCATAACCGTTTTCACGTCAGCAAAGTCAAGGTTGATCAAACCAGGGTTGGTAATCAAGTCTGTAATCCCTTGAACACCTTGGCGAAGGACGTTATCTGCTTCGCTAAGAGCTTCAAGAAGCGGTGTCTTCTTGTCAACAATTTCAAGCAAATTGTTGTTTGAAATAATCAACAAAGTATCAACATGCTCGCGAAGCTCATTGATTCCTTCTACAGCGTACTGACCACGTTTGCTTCCTTCAAATCCGAAAGGACGTGTCACAACACCAACTGTAAGAGCTCCAAGATCTTTTGCAATACGCGCTATAACTGGGGCAGCACCTGTTCCAGATCCTCCACCCATACCAGCAGTGATGAAAACCATGTCTGCCCCGCTAATTGCTGCTGTCAATGCTTCTTCGCTTTCTTCAGCAGCTTTACGTCCAACTTCTGGACGACCACCAGCACCCAAACCACGAGTCAACTTTGGTCCGAGTTGGATAACTGTTTCAGCTTTTGTACTGCTTAAGGCTTGTACGTCTGTGTTCGCCGCAATGAATTCTACGCCTGAAACACCTTCGTCGATCATGCGGTTAATAGCATTACCACCGCCTCCACCGACACCAATTACTTTAATAACTGCACCTTGAGCAGCTGCTGTATCAAATGAAAATGTCATAATTTCTTTTCCTCTTTTATTCATCAAACATGCTTCCGATCAAGCTGCGGAAACGGTCTGTTAATTTCGGTTTATCTTGAGAACTTGCTTGGAATTCGTCTCTTGGAGCAAGGCCACTGTCAGGTGTGATTTCAGTTGCTGCAGTAGCTGGTTGCACTGGAGTTGATTGTATAATCGGTGTCACACTTTGATTTGAAACACCAAAATTAATTGGTTTTTGGCGAAGGAATTCATCTCCTCTGACTGCCTTTTGAGCCAGAAGATTCACTTCTGTCAATTTACCTGCAAACTCAGACAAGCTGATTACATGTGCAAAAGCAGGGTTGCGAATGCCAACTTGGTTTGGTACGTGAAGTTTTACGCGAACACCAAATACTTCTTGCGCCAATTCGACAACTCCTGGCAAAATCGCATTCCCGCCGATCAAAACGATACCACCTGGCAAATCTAACAAGTGTCTTCTGTCTAACTCCTGTTTAATTTGATCAAAAATATGTTTGATACGTGCTGAGATAATTTCTGCCAAGTAGCTTTCTGTCACTTCAACAGGCTCTACTTCACCAATGACTTCAACTTGGAAAGTCTCGTTACTTGCTAGTGGAACATAAGCTTCACCATAGTTTAGTTTCAAACTTTCTGCGATTTTTTGGGAAGTTTTTAAGACTTTAGAAATGTCTTTAGTGACATATTCTCCACCTTCTTGGTAGATATTTGTAAATTGCAATTCTTGATTGCGAATGGTTGCAACTGTAGTCTGTCCACCACCCATATCAATCACTGTCGCGCCAAACTCACGTTCTCCCTCATTGAGAACTGAATTTACAATCGCTAATGGTGAGATGATGACATTGTCAACATGAATTCCCACACGCTCCACGGTTTTACGAAGGTTATGAAGAATGGTACGAGGTCCTGTGTAAAGTAAGCCACGCATTTCCAAACGCACCCCCATCATGCCACGAGGGTCACGAATACCTTGGAAGCCATCTACGATAAATTCTTCTGGAATGAAAGTAATCACTTCACGATCAGGCGTCATGCTCTTAGTCAAAGCTGATTTGACAACATTCTCTACGTCTTGATCTGTAATTTCTTTTGTATCTGATGTTACAGGAATCATTCCTTGAGTTGGTTCAACCTGCAAGAGATTTGCTGGTAAACCAACATTGACAGACTTGATTGAAATTCCTGCCTTCTCTTCTGCCTGGGAAATTGCGGATTTAATTGCTGAAGCAGCAGCCTCAATATCAACGATAATCCCGTCTTTGACACCTTTACTCTTGGCATTGCTAACGCCAATTACATTTACTTCACCATCTCTATGTTCGGCAACCAGCACTTTGATGGAGCTAGTTCCGATATCTAAGCCTGTAAAAAAACCATCTCTAGTCATTACATTGCATCCTCTCTGTCTTCCAAGTTTCTCACTTCTATTTTCAATAACTGTGACAAGACACAGCTATTCACAGAATATTATAACACAAAAAATCCAATCGTGCTTAGTTTTTCATAAATTTCCTCTAGGTTTTTTGTAAAAGTCTTTTAAACAATTTTTCTCAGGAGCAATCATTATTTTTATATCCTTACAGCTATATTTTGCATATTTAATCAAAAAAAGAGAAGGCATTTTTAAGCTTTCTCTTGAATCATTTTTTCTGCTCTTTGTTGCAAAAAGACCTCTAGTACTTTTGCAGTCAAGCTGATAGCTGCTACCAACACACTGGACACGATGATGTAATTCGCCAATAGTCCGTGATTCCCCACTAGTGGTGGTTTATTTAAAAACCCATAATCTCCACCTACAACCAAGTTGACAACTCCTATCAAGGCATTTAGAGAAAATGTAATCACTGTCACATTTTTCAAATTGAGCAGGGAAGCTTCATAATTCTTAAACAAGTATAAGAGCGCATTCCCCAAAAGTGCCACGTGCCCGATGATAAAGGACAGGATGGTCACGTGCGGAAACGGATAAGGGTCAAAGAGTGGGTATGCCAGAGCAGCGGTTGCTCCAAAAGTTCCTAGAAGGGCAAAGTATTGCTTGTACTTGGAAGTCCCTGGTATTAATAGCATAACAAACATGGCGATACGGCAATGATAGAAGGGCAAACTTTCCGATAAGGGCATTTGATTCCCCCAATACCAGCTATACAGAACAATCAGTTGAAGAGACTGAAGGATCTGAATAAAGCGCTGGTAAGCCACCTTGTCACGGTAACGATATGAAACATAGAAAGTAAGAGCCAATAAACTTAACAAACCAATATACCAGTGGAGTTCAAACTGGGGCGGTTCTGATATCTGTGTGGTAAATAATTGTTCCCACAAATTCATATTCTATTCCTCGTTCATCTAGCCAGAGCAGTAGAAAGTTCACTGCCCTAGTTTTTATTTTTTGAAAAAACTTGATTCTATGACATGCATAGAACACTTGCGTCTTAAATTCGCAACCTATTATATCATTTGTATCGCAGAAATGCATCTTACAAACACCCTTTTTTGATTTGCAGATTTCTCTAGCATAACCTAATCAATATATTGGTCTCTTTGTCCTTTATAAACCTGCCAAAGAATCTCCATTTGTTCCTTGGTGATGCGTTTTTCAGATAAGGCTGGCAATTGGTTAATGGCAAAAAATTGAAGCTCAGCAATTTCTTGATTCTCTTGAAATCGTCCCTCAATGAGTTGGCATTCAAACACAAACTTTGCATATTGTTTGCTCTGTAGTTGGAAACGATTGGTGTCAAAAACTGCAAGTAACCTTTCAGCTTTTGCTGTAAAACCGGTTTCTTCTTCAATTTCCTTAAGAATATTTTCGGTTGGAGAATAGCCGACCTCACCAAAGCCACCTGGCAAAGACCAGCTATCCTCTCCTTGTCCCCTAACCAGACAAATCTTTTCATCCTCAACAATCCAAGCACGGACGTCCATCAGAGGAGTTGCATAAGCACCAGTTGGTCTCAGGAGCTCTGTTACTTCCTCTTGCTTTAGTTCTGTAGTTTCTCTCAAAATATCAGATAAGATCGCACGTAAGTCCTCGTATCGCTCACAGTCAAAAGGATCTTTTGTGAAGGTTAATCCAGTATCCGTAATGGCTAGCATTCTTTGCAGATACTTGGTAAAATCACTTGCATTCATTTTCTAAACTTTCTACCAACTTAGCTAGATTCATGGAGTTAGAGCCTTTGAGCAGAATTTGGTCGTTCGTACCAAGGCTTGCCTTAACCTGCTTGACAAGACCTTCAAATTGGTCCTCGTCGGCTGTTTTTTTGAAGTAATAAACGTGGCCGATTGGGAACATTTGACTGGCTAGTTGGGCCAATTCAGCAATGTCTTCCCCGTAGAAAATAACCGTATCAAGCACATCGGGCGAGAGGCTCAAAATCATCTGGTTATGGAGTTGGACAGACTGGTCTCCAAGTTCTTTCATATCTGCCAAAACCGCAATTTTCTTGCCACCTTCATTAGCTGGAATAGCAGAGAAAGTCTCTAAAATTAGCTTCATAGCAGTTGGATTGGCATTGTAAACATCTGACAGAATATCTGCTCCGTTGGCAGCTTTCTTCCACTCGGTACGATTACGGGTCAATTCTAGGTTCTGAAAGGCCTGATGAATCTGTTCCTCTGAAACTCCTTCTTGTAGGGCAACATAAGATGCAATCATAGCATTGGTGGCATTGTACTTACCTGTCACTGGCAAATCGAGGGCTTGTTCCAAGAAATTGGCCTTAAAGGTCAGACTATCCTTGCGTTCGACCAAGTCTGTGATTTCCAATTCTGCCCCTTGCCCAAAACGAACCACCTTTTTATCAGCTGGCAAGTAGTCCTCTACAATGGAGTCGGCTGGTGCCAAAAGCAAAGAACCTGAAGCCATACCATCTGCAATTTGCATTTTTCCTTTGGCAATCTCTGAACGGTCTTTGAAAAAGGCCAAATGAGCTTCTCCAACCAAGGTCACGATGGCTGTCTTAGGATGAGCCAATTCAGACAAGAGATGAATATCTCCCAAGTGGTCCTGCCCCATCTCCAAGACCAACTTTTCTGTTCCCTCAGGCATGTGGAGAACTGTGTAGGGAAGGCCAATCTCGTTATTGTAATTGCCCTGAGTTTTGTAGGTCTTGTAGGTTGTTGACAGTAAATGCGCCAACATATCCTTGGTCGTTGTCTTACCATTTGAACCCGTGACTGCAAAGACATCAACTGCTGTTTTTTCAAGATAGTAGGCAGCTAGGGTTTGAAAGGCAGACAAAACGTCATCTACTAAAATGTAGGGATGATTTGCAACCTCTTTCTCAGACAAGGTTACTGCTGCACCATTTTCAAAAGCTGTTTCGATAAAGTCATGACCATCACGCGCACCTTTGAGTGGCACAAACAAATCTCCCGTCCCAATCAAACGACTGTCAAACTCAGCCTTTTCTAACTGGACATTTTCAAATATGCTGACATCATTTTTAGCCCCAACAGCTTGGGCGACTTCACGGATTGTTAGTTTCATTTCTACTCCTTTAAAAAGGGTTGAAGTCCGAGAACTCTAATCACCTTGCAGGCGATGTTCCTGGCTTCTACCCCCTCTTTCATTTTTATAGTAAATGCGCTTCGTGCTTATTAAAGCTCTCCTTAGCAAGGCCAACCAAATGCTCGATTAGGTCTGGGTAACTGATTCCCATATTGTCCCAAAGTAGTGGGTACATAGACCACTGGGTAAAACCTGGCATGGTATTGAGCTCGTTTAGGAAAACCTCGCCCTTATCTGTATAGAAGAAATCGCAACGAGATAGACCGAGGCCACCGATCGCACGGAAGGCTGTTTCTGCATTATGACGCATGACAGCTACTACATCATCACTAATCTTGGCTGGGATGTCCATGGTAATCTTGTTATCGATATATTTGGCATCGTAGTCATAAAAGGCAACATCCTTGACCACTTCACCAGGAAGCGTGCTCTTCACATCGTAGTTGCCCAAGAGACCAACCTCGATTTCACGGGCATTCACCCCTTGCTCTACCAAGACACGGCTGTCATATTGAAAGGCCAACTCTAATGCTTTACGGAGTTCCTCTTGGTTTTCAGACTTAGAAATACCGACACTTGAACCCATGTTTGACGGCTTCGTGAAGACTGGATAAGTCAATTTTTCTTCAACTTCAGCGATTTTAGAAGCTACATCATCACCTTCGACGATGGCCACATAGGGAACTTGGGCAATCCCAGCAGACTCCGAGACACGCTTAGTTGTAATTTTATCCATGGCAAGACTAGATGACAAGATATTGCAGCCAACATAAGGCATTTTCAAGACTTCCAAGAATCCTTGAACTGAACCATCTTCTCCCATTGGACCGTGAAGAACTGGAAAGACCACAGCACCTTCTTCATAGATGGCACTTGGCGCGATTTTCTTGTCCCAGTCAATGGTCGCATTGGTCATGAGACGATCTTCTTGACCTGGAGTCTGGCTAAATTCTTGCGTTTTGATAAAGTCACCTGACTGACTGATAAAGAAAGTCTTGACTGTGAAACGGTCGTAGTTGACCGCACGCATGACACTCTCAGCTGATAGTACAGAGACCTCACGCTCTGCACTCCGTCCACCGTATAAAAGAATAATTGTTTGTTTCATATTACTGTCCTATTTTCTAATAGAATACTCGCACCTTAGTATATCATATTTGCTTCTTTTTTGAAACTTGAACATGGTACTGATAGTAAAGAAATATAAAAAGAGACCGATAACGACAAACTCGGTCTCCTTGATTTTTGTATAAATGAATTGAGTTCGTAAATTTGTTTACTCCTACAACTCTGTCCGATTTTCAATAGCTCGTAAGAGTGTAACTTCGTCCGCATACTCGATATCTGCTCCGACAGCAAGGCCTCGTGCTAGACGCGTAACCTTGATACCTGCTGGTTTGAGCAGGCGTGAGAGGTACATGGAGGTCGCTTCCCCATCTGCCGTCGCATTGGTCGCCACAATCACCTCTGAAACCTCGCTATCCATGAGACGAATCATGAGACTCTTGAGATTGATATCATCTGGACTGATGCCATTCATTGGAGAAATGAGTCCATGCAAGACATGATAGAGTCCGTGATATTCTTGGATATTTTCCATGGCAGCCACATCGCGACTATCTTCTAGCACCAGGATGGTCGTCTGATCTCGAGTCGGATCTGTACAGATAGAGCAGGGATCATCATCGGTCAAGCGACCACAGATGGAACAATAGGTCAATTCCCGCTTGGCAGACAGGAGATTTTTAGCAAATTCATTGACATCGTCATCAGACATTCCAATGGTATAGAAGGCGAGACGGGTAGCCGTCTTAATCCCGATACCCGGTAACTTTGAATAACTGTCAATTAGCTTAGCAATAGGTGTTGGATAAAGCATATGTTCCTTTCTAATTCATTGGATGATGTTGGTTATAGAGGTTGATAATATCGCGCGCAATGGAAGGTCCGACACCATTTGTAAGGTTGGTGTTATGTGGGAAGACAACAGCTACAGCGATTTGAGGATTATCTGATGGTGCATAGGCCACAGCATTGGTATTGTTGGCTTTTTGACCACCCTCAACATAACTTTCGGCAGTACCTGTTTTTCCACTAATAGATACCGCTGCGCCATTTGAAAAGGCACGACCGGTTGTCAAAGCACTACCACCATGTGACACTTGATAAAATCCTTGTTGGAGGATGGAAACATCAGACTCAGAAATATTAATTTTATTCATTTCCTTGGTTTCAACAGATTGGATTAAGTTCCCTAAGCCACCTTGTTCGTTGTTTCCATAAATTCCCTCGACAATGTGAGGTGCAATCCGAACACCGTTGTTGGCAATAGTTCCAACGTACTGGGCTAATTGCATAGGGGTGTAGTTATCAAACTGGCCAAAGGCATTGGTAATGTAATTAGCAAAATTATACTCTTTTGGTATAAAACCAGTTGACTCATCTGGAAGGTCAATGCCTGTTGAGGCTCCAAGACCATATTCCGCAAATGTCGAACGAAGTTTCCCCATAGCGGATTCTAAATTGTTAGTTAAAACAAACATATTGGGTTGATAGGTCTGACCCATAATGCCCAAAGCCGTTTGAACCATGTAGGCATTAGAAGAATACTCCAAGGCTTCCACAGCTGTAATCGGGAATGAACTGTAAGCCTGAGTGTACCAAGAATTAATCGGAGCTGAACCTTGGAAGACAATCGGTTGGTCTGTCAAGGTCTGATTCCCTGATAAGACTCCATTCTCCCAACCAGAGCTGATGGTCGCCGCCTTGACAACAGACCCTGGCACAAAGACGTTAGTGACTGTTCCTAGAGAGTCCGAGCTCAGTTTGCCTGATTCAACATCATGCTTGATACCTGACATGGCTAGAACTGCACCTGTTTTAGGATTAAGAGCGACAGCGTAGACTCCTTCAGAATATTTGGCGCCACCATTACTCAACTCGGAGTTAAAGTAGCTCTTAAGTAGGTCATCCACTCCATTTTGGAAAGCTAGGTCAATCGTTAGTTTGATATTGTTTCCTTTGCTTCCTTCCTCGACATTTTCCACACTTTCCATATTTCCGTGTTTGTCAAGATGCACTTCTTTGACAGAGCGTTTACCTTGGAGGACATCTTCATATTGCTTTTCAAGATAAGAAGTTCCCACTCGGTCATTGAGAGAGTATCCTTTCTTGAGATAAGCGTCAACTTCCTCTGCTGGAAGACCTGACTTTTCACTGGAAACGCTACCGACGATAGACGATAGAGAAGTGTCCAGTACTTTTCGGTCCCATGAGGTTGAAATGCTAATGCCCGGTAATTCCTTGGATGCAGAAGCTACAAGTGCAACTTGGGTATCATCTAAGGCATCTGTAGAAAT
This sequence comes from Streptococcus oralis, assembly GCF_003943395.1. Classification (GTDB taxonomy): domain Bacteria; phylum Bacillota; class Bacilli; order Lactobacillales; family Streptococcaceae; genus Streptococcus; species Streptococcus oralis_BF. The sequence goes on from NZ_RJPJ01000002.1 coordinate 167,577, forward strand.
GGTGCCCGTCGCAAAATTTTCAACAGCATTAAGCTGACTAAATAGATAGATTTCCTTTTTCTGTTCATCCGTATAGTTAAGCTGACTCACGTCGATACTCTCAACCGCATTATTGTAGAGGGTTGCCTCTGATAAGCGATTCCCATCTGAATCTAGGCGTTTGTCACTTGGAAGAGCCTCGACTGTTTTTTTGTAAATGTCCTGATCAGCCAAATAATAGTCTGCAATCTGTCGATCTGTCAGATCAGGGGAGGTTACATTCACATATGTCAGCAGTTTTTTAGCCGTCTCCTTTAATTCAGCTGCCGTCATCTTATTGTTTCGTGTGAAAGAAACAACTTGCTTGACAGTATTTTCTACCAAGGGTTTCCCTGATGCATCGTAGATTTGTCCACGAGCCGAACTGGTTGTCACCCTAGTCTGGCTGGCTGATGCCAACTTTGCTTCATAGAAATCTTTATTCAGCACCTGCATGTATAACAATCGACCGATAATGGTCATAAACAGTAGGATAACAATGGCAAACAGTAAATTAAGCCGAATCGGAATCGAATGGCTATTGAATTTTCTCATACAACTAAGACTCTTTTCTAGAAAAATTCCAGTTTTCCCTGACAAATCCACCTAAAAAATCTAGGATTTGACTAGAAACCAGTACTCTTCATTGTACCATATTTTACGGAGAAACTCTTGGAAAAGTCGAAGCATTTTTTGACTTTTAATCAAAAATGCCTTTTTATTTGGTTATCCTAACTTCTATGATATAATGATGTTAATAAGCTGGCAATCGTCAACTTTTAAGAGTTTGACTCATGAAAAGGAGCTCCATGAAAAAGCAGGATATCGCAACTATTATTGATCTTCATTTTGAAGAATTAACAGAGTTAGAACAGGAAATCGCTCGTTATTTCTTGCAGGTAGATACGATTGTGGATGATCTATCATCGCAACAGGTTACTCAAAAACTGCATGTTTCCCAAGCTGCTCTTACCCGTTTTGCAAAAAAATGTGGCTTTACTGGCTATCGAGAATTTGTCTTTCAATACCAGCACCAGGCTAGTAAACCGGACACTCATTCGCACAAACACAGTCCTTTGACCAAACGTGTTTTACGAAGCTACAGCAACCTACGGGAACAAACACAGGATTTGATCGACGAGGAACAACTGGAACGAGTTGCCCAATTAATCGATGACGCTGAACGAGTTTACTTTTTTGGAACGGGAAGTTCTGGTCTGATTGCCCGTGAGATGAAACTCCGTTTTATGCGTCTAGGTGTTGTCTGTGAAGCTTTGACCGATCAGGATGGCTTTGCATGGACGACCAGTATCATGGATGAAAACTGTTTGGTGCTTGGCTTTTCCCTATCTGGCACTACCCAATCTGTCCTAGATAGTTTGCTGGATGCCAAGGATATGGGCGCCAAGACCATTCTCTTTACCAGTTCTCCTAGCAAAGACTGTCAGGCCTACACCGAAACAGTCCTAGTCGCAAGTCATAGCCAATCTTCTTACATCCAACGTATTTCCGCTCAACTCCCTATGCTCATTTTAACAGATTTGATTTATGCCTTCTTTTTAGAAATCAATCGCGAGAGCAAGGAAAAAATCTTTAACAGCTATTGGGAAAATAAAAAGCTCAATGGCTATCGTAGACAAAAACGCGTTAGAAAATCCTAGTTTGGTTGAACCAAACTAGGATTATTTTGTATTGAAATGATAATAGGCTCATAGGTGGGCTTGCCAATCTTTCTCTTTGTGCCAAGGCCTTTTTTATCTGTGTTTTTCAGTTCTTCCATAAATTCTCCTTTGCTTTTTTGAATTTTTGACAAGAAAAAAGGAAGTATCGACTATTTGCTGCTTTTACTTCCTTTCTTTATTTTTATTTAATCGTTTTACTGAGACAAAGTGAGATTTAGATTTTAACCCTTACAGAAAATAAAATGAGTTATTCTTCAGAAGCACGTTCTATAATATCATAGTTTAATGCAAAGTGTAGCGATGTAGTCATTTCCATAACGTGATAAGCGATGTCTTTTATCACATGATTCATAAAAATCGATCATAGCGAGACCATTTTTTAGTTGTCCTCTAATCTGACTTTCTAAGGTATGGCTAAATTCATATCCATATTCTGGATTGATGGTTATCTTGCCTTCCTCTTCAAGCTCTTTTGAATTAAAAGGTAGTGAAAACTTTAAAAGTAATTCCTCATCGGGTTTGTCCCATACAATGTCCGCATCATACATGTATATCCAAGGATTCATAAATCCGACCATTAACAGTCCACCCTTTTTCAATACTCGAGAGGCTTCTTTGTACATGTTTTCTGAATCTTCTATATATACATTTGAAACTGGATTAAAAATAATATCAAAGGTTTCATTTTCAAATGGAAATGATTTTGTCATATCGCCTTGAACTGTGTTGATTTTTAAGCCTTCTCTTTTAGCAACCAACTCATCTCTTTGTAATTGTGATTTAGAAAAATCCATTATAGTTACATCATAACCTTTTGCAGCGAAAACTGGTCCCTGCTGTCCACCACCACAAGCTAACCCTAATATCTTTTTCCCCTTGGCTTTTTCAAACCATTCTGTGGGGACTTTTTTTCCAACAGTTAAGGCAACAGAAATTGGATGCTTTCTAACTTCTTCTAATTCTTCATGTGTCAATGGCTCAGTGTAGTCATTTTTTACATTATTCCATCTATCTTCATTTAATTTTATATAATTGTTCATCTTACAATCTCCTCGTAATTTTATATGATTTCGATTTCAGGTGAATAGGTTCCCATTACATTTTTTTCACCTTTACAAATTCTAATTTGTCAATTTCTCGTCCATCTCATTATATCACTTTTTCTTCTTGGCTTAGTTTAGTTTTTAGAAACAAAGTAAAGAGCTTGCGCCGTCTTCTAAGATTATCTTAAAGGATATCTCCTCTCATATATTCTTCTACGGTAGGAACTCTGCTCCTATCGTTCATTTTTTATAATTCCTCTTTGTCTTTCTGATACCCATGAAGCAAGGTCGCATAATAGTCTTGATCGGTCTTTCCGCTACTTTTCATATACCTTGACCGTTTTTCCATCATCAAAAAAAGAATTAAGCAAAACAGTTTCACTCAAGTAGTGATTAAATGTTTTTCTTAATTCTATAGTTCCAAACTAGGATTGTTTTGTCTTGAAATGGTAATATGCACCGAGCATCCCTGCTGTATTTTGGTGATGGGCAAATTCTAATCGCGTTTTTTCAGCTAGACTTGGCACCAAGGCCTCCTTCAAGGCTGTGCGGATCTTCGGTTTGAGGATAGCCTCTTGCCCCATGATCCCGCCACCGAGAATAACCACTTCTGGATTGGCAACGTAGCAAATATTTGCCAGACCTTTTCCTAGATAGTCTACCATGCGGTCAATACCAGCCATACAAACCTTGTTTCCTTCGGTAGCTTCCTTGAAAATACGTCGGCCATTCCACTGGTCAACTGGATCCCCGTGAGCTGCTGCTACATACTCCACCAAGGCTGTCGTAGAAGCGAGATCTTGGAAAGCTCCATCCTGCATATGCATATAACCGACTTCGCAAGCTGAGTTGCTAAATCCATGGAAGACCTTCCCATCCATAATCAAGCAACCACCGATACCTGTTCCAATGGTCAAGCAAAGTGTCACACTCGCTCCCTTTCCTGAACCAGATACTGCCTCAGCAAGACCTGCACAGTTTACATCATTTTCAATTTCACAAGGAATCGCAAAACTAGTCTCGATTTCCTTCTTGAACTGGGTTCCTGCATAGTTAGGGATTTGAGGCCCGGCATAGAAAATTTCACCTTTGTCAGGATCGACCATTCCTGCAGAAGAAATGGCAACACCTGCTACTGGGCCTTTTTCTAAATAACTGGCTACGATATCTTTTGTCTTTTGTAAGATATGGGGTCCACCCTTATGCGCCTCTGTTGGCATTTCATGTGATTCAACAAGCTGGCCTTCTTGGTCAATCAAACCATATTTGATGTTGGTTCCACCAATATCAATTGCAACGTAGTGTGTCATAAATACCTCCTTATAGATTAGAGGAAGCGCTCCTTGGTTTCACGAATCAATTGCGCTGCTGCTTCTACAACTGGTCGATCTTCTTCAGTCACTGGTGTCAATGGTGAACGAACTGATCCAATATTCAAGCCTTCATTGATCCTCAAGACTTCTTTGATAACACCGTACATATTTCCATGTGCAGAAGTGAGCTTGCCAATGATTGCATTGATAGCGTATTGCAATTCACGCGCTGTTTCCAAATCTTTCTCAGCAATCAACTGATTGAGTTTCAAGAAGAGTTCTGGCATCGCACCATAAGTACCACCGATACCAGCTTTGGCACCCATGAGTCGTCCACCTAGGAACTGTTCATCTGGACCATTGAATACGATGTGGTCTTCTCCACCAAGGCTGACAAAGGTTTGGATATCTTGAACTGGCATAGAAGAGTTCTTAACACCAATAACACGAGGATTCTTCAACATTTCAGTATAAAGACTTGGAGTCAAAGCAACTCCTGCCAATTGAGGAATGTTATAAATCACGTAGTCTGTGTTTGGAGCTGCTGCACTGATATCGTTCCAGTATTTGGCAACTGAGTATTCTGGCAAGCGGAAGTAAATCGGTGGAATCGTTGCAATGGCATCTACACCCAAACTTTCTGCGTGGCGAGCAAGTTCCATACTGTCTTTGGTATTGTTGCAAGCTACGTGAGCGATGATAGTCAATTTGCCCTTGGCAACTGCCATGACTTCTTCCAAAATCAACTTGCGATCTGCCACACTTTGGTAGATACATTCACCAGAAGAACCATTGACATAGAGACCTTGAACTCCCTTATCAATGAAGTATTGAACCAAGGCACGCGTACGCTCTGGACTGACTTCTCCTTGATCATCATAACATGCGTAGAACGCTGGAATGACACCTTCGTATTTTTTCAAATCTGACATAGATTTTCTCCTAAGATTTCTTTTTTTCTGCTGAGAGCAGTTCTATTTTTTACAAGTTTAGTATACACCTTGTGAAAATCGCTTTCAATATCTTGTATACACTTAGATTTTAGTTTCTACTTGTATTTTAGAAACTGTAACGATTGAAAGTAGTTTCAGAAACAAGCCATCCTACTGGTATTTGGCGAAGATTTTCTCCATCAATCCTGCTTGGAGAAAGACCAGCAAACCAAAACCAAAGAGGATAAAAGCTGACCCACCCAAAAGGAGAGTGAAGGCGGATAGATAAAGAACCATCACTATGAGAAAGAGAATGGCTAACATGAGGAAGAACCATGGAAAGTTAAAACTTGCCAAGATAAGCCCTTTTTGCAGCACTTCTTTCCAAGACAGATCATAGCGGGCAGCAATGGGATAACTAGCCAGCATCACCAGAGTGAGGAAGATGAGAATCCCCAAACAAATAGCTTTCACAATCTGGAAAGGCAAAGCTGTCTGGCCCCAGAAAAGATAGAGATCTAGAAGGCTTAATGACACAATGCCCAACTCTAACAGACCTAACTGAAGACCCAGTTTCAGATTTTGCTTGAAGGCCCTTAGATAAGTTCTAAAGACTGGTACCCGTCTGCTTCTCTTAATCTCAAACATAGTTTGGTAGAGGCTGATTTTAGCCACTCCAATCGTCACGATAGGCAAACAAGAGACGACAAAAAGAAGATTGGCTGTCACAATATCCAAGGCCTTCTCACTGAAACGCATGAGAAAATTATCTGTATCAAATGCTGCCTTGATCAGGCTTACTCCTTTTTGTGCCATGTTTGCTCCTCCTGATTCTTTTAATCAATCAAAATTTTAAAGAGATATTTGCGAACCTTTTCTTCCATCCCTGCATAGCCATTTGGCTGATGCGGTTCTCCTGGGAAGAAAATCGCAAAATTGTGATAACCCAACAAGAGTGGGTAGCGTTCATGACAATGGACAAAGCCAATGTCGCTCGCTTCGTCGAATGCTACTGCCTCGTCTTTGATACGTGAACCGTAGCTCGAGTATTCATGTCCTTCTACCAGTAAATGCAAATCTGCATAGTTCTTATGGTGTTCAAATTGATCATTTTCAGCTTGATTGAGGACATTTTCCTGAACAACTAGAAAGACCTTATCTCCGTCAATCTCATACTTACCTAATTCAAATGAATCCTTACAGTGCTGATAGAGATAGTCGATAGCCTTGTCTAGATTGGGATGGATTCCCTTGTAAAAGGCGATGTTTTTCAAATCGTCAAAAATCATACTGTTTCCTTCGTTTCTGATAGTTACTATTTTTCAGTTTCGAATTATCCTTTCTCTATTTCCCTGTAATAGTGCGGACGGAAGCAAATTCCTTCGGAATTTCATTCCTAATTTTTGAGCCTTTCACTCCTTCATCGTCAGTCTCAAAAATTCCGTCTAAGATAAGCGTAAGATGCTTATCTTAGATACCACTAAAGCGGGAAATAGTTACCCTAAAACGAACCTACTCTATCTAGTATCATTAAAAGAGTTCATTCTTAAGTTTATAAGTGTCTGACAAAACTTCACGAAGTAACTGCATACTCTCCATTTTGTAGACACTTATAACTCTGTATTCTCTTATACTCAATGAAAATCGAAGAACAAACTAGGAAGCTAACCCCAGGCAATACTTAAGTATGGCAAGGTGATGCTGACGTAGTTTAAATTCGATTTTCGTAAGGTCTTAACCTTTGACCGCTCCCATAGTGATACCTTGAGTGAAGGATTTTTGGAAGACAAGGAAGACGGTTACGATTGGCACGGCTGCAAGAGCTGCACCCGCCATGATCAAACCATAGTTGGTTGCCATTTCGGCCTGCATGGTCGCAACCCCGAGTGAGATGGTCAAGTTTTGACGTGAAGTCAACATAACCAACTGCATGAAGTAGTCGTTCCAAGTATTGATGAAGGTAAAGATCGCAAGGGCTGCAAATCCTGGTTTCACGATAGGGAAGGCTACGCTCCAGAAGGTACGAATCTCACCACATCCGTCGATTTTAGCTGATTCAAGCAATTCTGTCGGGATATTTTCACTAAATTGTTTCATAAGGAATACCCCAAATGGCCATCCGATCAAAGGCAAGATAACTGCCCAGAGAGTATCGTGAATTCCCATGAAGTTGACGATACGTACCAATGGTACAAGGACAACTTGTTTTGGAAGTGCCATGGCAGCGATAAAAACTGCAAAGAGGATGCGTTGACCATAGAAACGTTTTTTAGCCAAGACATAACCTGCTAGAGAAGAGGTAGCACACACTAGGAACATGGTTACCAGTGAGATAAATACAGAGTTCCACATCCACTGCATAGCAGGGTTTTGCACCATGAGTTGTTGGAAGTTCTCCATGGTTGGCATTTTAGGGAACCACTGTGGTGGAATCATAATGGTATCAGGCTGTGATTTGAAGGCCCCTGTCAAGATCCAGTAGAATGGAAAGATGAACAGTACGGTCAACAAGAGCAAGATAATCGTTGAAATAACAGTGAAAGCTGTTAAGGGTTTCTTTTGTGTAGGTTGCATAACTGTCTCCTTTCCTTAGTATTCTACATCGTTTCCGAGGATCTTGAATTGAGCAAAGCTGACAATGGCAATCATCACTGCCAAGAAGACACCGATGGTATTTGCATAGCCGTATTCTGTCAATTGGAAGGCTTTTTCGTAAAGGTAGTACATCAGTGTACTTGTTGAATAGTTTGGACCACCAGAAGTCAAGAGCTGAATCAAGGCGAAACATTGGAATGAGTTGATGGTTGTGATGATCGCGATGTAAAGAGTTGTTGGAAGAAGGCTTGGCCATTTGATCTTCCAGAAGACTTGAAATTCAGTCGCACCGTCAACACGCGCTGCTTCAACAAGTGAGTTGTCAATATTCCCCATAGCAGCGATATAAAGGATAATCGGTTGACCAACAGATGTTGTCAAAAGGATGATCATAATCGCTAGCAAAGCCCAGTTTTTGTCACCCAGCCAAGAAATGTTTTGGCTGATGATGTGGCTTGACTTAAGGACAAAGTTTAGAATCCCTGATAGGGGATCGTAAATCCATTTCCATACAACCGTTACGGCAACACTACCTGTAACTACAGGAAGGAAAAAGACGAAACGATAGAAAGAGCGAGCAATCGCATTTTGATGATAGGTTTGAGATGCTACAAAGAGCGAGAAGAGTACAACAATCGGTACTGATCCAATAACCAGAATAACGGTATTAATCAAAGACTTGGTAAAGACAGGGTCTTTAAACATGCGAATGTAGTTGTCCAAACCAACAAACTCAAAGCTGGTCATGGAGTAGTTAAAGAAACTTGTAATGAATCCCATAATCATAGGAGCCAAGACAAAGATAACAAAGAAGAACAATACTGGTGCTAGGAAAGCGTAGGAAATCACTGTTTCCCGCATACGAATTTTATTGACTTTCACAGTCGGCACCTCTCTTTCGAATAGAATATTTTTTGATTTTCTTGAACTGTTTTAAAATCAAAATGAAATTTTTTAAGATTCGCTTATGTAAGAACTTCATTTTAATTTCGTGACAGTTCCTACCATTTCAAACAAAAGTCCCCCTTTTCTTACACCGTAGTGCACAGGGAAAAGGGGGGAATCAATCTGACTTAGTGCTTATTGTTTTGTAGCTTTTTTGATTGTTTCGTTAGCTTTTTCAGTGAAGGCTTTCAAAGCATCTGCTGGTTTTTCGTCACCATTTGATACAGATTGCAACATTGGGAACCAAAGTGTTCTCATTTCAGCAAATCCATCGATAGTGTTGTAGTATGGTGAGTAGTATTTAGTCCAGCCACTGATTGTTTCCATACGTTTGTCTTCATAAAGTTTACCAAATGAAGTACGAACTGGGAAGGCACCTGTACGAACTACGTCTTTAGGACCCCATTCTTTGTCATCTGCGATGAATTGAACGAATTTCTTAGCAGCTGCGACTTTCTTGTCGTCTTTGTTGTTGAATACTGCAAATCCGTTTACAAGGTATTCAAGAGATGGTTTACCTGAGTCTGATGGGAATGGTACTTCTACCACATCTACCTTACTTGCTTCCAAGAGTTTCGCTTGGATACCGTTTTGAGCTGGTGCCCAAAGGATTGTGTATGAAGTTTGACCGTTGGCAAAGTTTTGGATATCTGCTCCACCGTCAAATTGTGAACCGTTGTTCAACAAACCGTCTTTAATCCAGCTAGCAGCTTTTTCAAGACCTTTGACGAATTTAGGATCGTCTGTTGTATATTTGGTTACGTCTTTGTCTGTTACAGAACCGCCATAAAGGTTTGCAATGAAGGCACGTGTCCCTTGGTCTCCCCCTTGACCAGAACTGAACAATGAACCTGGAGTGTAGCCTTTATCTTTAAGCGCTTTCAAAACTTTTTCAAAGTCATCAGTTGTCCAACCTTCTTTTACAAGGTTTGCAACTCCAGCATCTTCCAACATTTTCTTGTTCATAGCCATGTAGAATGGAGCTGAACTGATTGGATACATGTAAGCTTTGTCTCCAGCCTTACTTGCTTGTACGATGTTTTCGTTGTTCACATCTTTGACGAATTCGTCTGTGAAGAGGTCGTTCAACTCAGCCAATTTACCATTTTTACCGTATTGGATGATACGCCCTGGTGCGTCAAAGAGTACGTCTGGCGCTGTTCCTGCTTCGATGGCTGTTGTGATCTTTTCAGGACCTGACTTGAAGTCGATGGTTTCCAATTTCACTTTTACATCTGGATTTGCTTTTTCAAAAGCTTCGATGATTGATTTTTCATAAGTTCCAACACCGTCACCAGTTTTTTCTTGTGTGAAGACCGGGAATGCCCACCAAGTGATTTCTGTTTTAGCACCATCACCAGATTTAGCGTCATCTTTTTTGGCACCTGAATTACCACAAGCCGCAAGGCCAAGAATCGCAGCACCTGCAAGTACTGTACAAGCTAGTTTTCTAAATTTCATTTGTATTCTCCTAATTTATAAGCGTGTCCATATTGGATAGTGAGTAAGCTTCTATTTGTATACGTTTTCATTTTATCCGACGCATCGACCACTCTCCTCTGTTTTGAGATTATGTTATTTAAGACCAGCAACAAAGCGTTCCGTAATCTCTTTTGGTCTAGTAATAGCTCCACCAACAACGATGCCTCGCACCCCATATTCAAGGATTTGTTTGGCTTGTTCTGGTGTATGAATTTTCCCTTCAGCGATGACATCCACTCCTGCTTCACAAAGTTTTTTGATTAGTTCAAAGTCTGGACCATCTACTTTCGGACTATAAGAAGTATAACCTGATAGGGTTGTTCCAACAAAATCAATCCCTGCTTCGACTGCTGCTATTCCTTCTTCAAAAGTACTGGTATCAGCCATTAAGAGTTGATGAGGATATTTTTCTTTGACTTGTCGGATAAAGTCCTGAATTTCCAAACCATCATAACGTTCACGTTTGGTACAATCCAGAGCAATGACCTCAATGTCGAGTTCAGCCAATTCATCAACTTCTTTCATAGTAGCTGTAATGAATGGCTCCTGTGGAGGATAGTCACGTTTGATGATCCCGATAATCGGGAGTTTCGTAACCTCCTTGATCTCCTTGATATCGCGAACACTGTTTGCTCGGATACCGACTGCTCCACCTTGCTCAGCCGCTTTGACTAGCAAGGGGATAACCCCTCCCGCTTCTGTATAAAGCGGTTCATGAGGAAGTGCCTGACAAGAAACAATGATTCCATCTTTGATTTGTTCAATCAAGGCTTCTTTGCTGATCTGTGGCATCCATTTTCCTCCTTTTCTTTGTTCCTATGGGCTTATTATATATCATTTGTTAAGCGCTTTCAATAGTTTGTAGTGGAATAGATTTCAGTTTCAAAACTATTTTATAGAACAGACTATCCTGAAAGTAGTTTCAGACATCTTAGAATTTCTTATTAGCACACCTTGAGCCGAAAGAAAAAGATAACAGACTGAAAAACCTGCTATCTCCTTCTATTTTTACAAAGTCAAATGATTAGAATTATTCTCTTACTTTTCTCTCTTTTTCCCCATTGCAAACAAGCCAAGGAAGAAAGCTGTTAATCCTAGTGAAGCTAGGAAGCCACTCTCCTTGTTCCCTGTATCAGGAAGTGTCTGCTGAGCAAGAGGAGCTTTGTAAGTATAATCTTCTGCAGCAAGAGTTACAAGCGAATTTGCTCCCTTATATTCTGCAATTTCATGTACAGCTGCAGTGGCTGCATTCACGCCACCTTTGTACTCAGGGACTTCATGAACTGCTGGATCCGTGCCATTAACTCCCCCTGCAAATTCTGGCTTTTCTACTGTTGGAGCTACTTCTTCGCCTGCTGTCCCTAGTGGGCCTGTATATTCTGGCTTCTCTACTGTCGGAGCTGGCTCTTCGCCCGCTGTCCCTAGTGGGCCTGTGTACTCTGGCTTCTCTACTGTCGGAGCTACTTCTTCGCCTGCTGTCCCTAGTGGGCCTGTGTACTCTGGCTTCTCTACTGTTGGAGCTGGCTCTTCGCCCGCTGTCCCTAGTGGGCCTGTGTACTCTGGTTTCTCTACTGTTGGAGCTGACTCTTCGCCCGCTGTCCCTAGTGGGCCTGTATATTCTGGCTTCTCTACTGTCGGGGCTGGCTCTTCGCCTGCTGTCCCTAGTGGGCCTGTATACTCTGGCTTCTCTACTGTCGGAGCTGGCTCTTCGCCCGCTGTCCCTAGTGGGCCTGTATACTCTGGTTTCTCTACTGTTGGAGCTGGCTCTTCGCCCACTGTCCCTAGTGGGCCTGTGTACTCTGGCTTATCTACTGTTGGAGCTGACTCTTCGCCTGCTGTCCCTAGTGGGCCTGTATATTCTGGCTTCTCTACTGTCGGAGCTGGCTCTTCGCCTGCTGTCCCTAATGGACCTGTATATTCTGGCACTTCATGAACAGCAGCTTCACTTCCGTTCATTCCATTCGAAAGCTTAGTCCCCGCTACAGAGACTGGTAAATTATGCATACTTTCAATAGCACCTTCTGCCAGACCTGTAACTTTTTGACCCATATCCTCTGAATCCACCGTAAATAGGAGGGTTTTTGTGTCATACTGGGTCATGAAGCGTGCTGTTTTACCGTTTGCCAATTGAAGGGTTGGTGCCTTGTTGACCAATACTTCCGAATCAAACTCCATAGCAAGGATGCCTGGCCATTTTTCAATCGCATATTTCACTTTTGCTTCTTTAGGAGAAATCCAATCCTTGGTCAAGAAATCCCAGTTGAATTTCTTATAGGATAAAGTATAATCGTTTTGATTGCCATCCGCATGCTCATAAAGCAAACCATATTCGCCATTTCCGAGTTCTTGGAGTGAGTTGTAAGCAAACTTACCACTTTGTATAGGATTGTGTTTCAGCCATGTCAAGTCACCATTCTCCTCAACACGAGCCAGGTGAACCAAACCATTGTTGCGTCCAGGACCACCAGCATTGCTGAGTAGAATGTATTCCTTTCCTTCATGCATGGTGTGAATAGCGGACATTTGAACATAAACGTCTTTTACTTGAGGATATCGTTTGATTTCCTTATCCCACGTTGCTCCCCCATCATGACTGGTCGCAACCTGAAGATCGCCAGTCAACCCACGCATAAAGAGCTTGAGATCCCCATTATTCAACTGAACAACAGTCGACTCCGTATTTTGGGCGCCTGGATTATTCATGGTTGAAGAGTGAATGGTTTGGTTGCCTACCGGACGGTTATCATTAACTGCTTCACCTGCTTGCCATGTTTCACCATGATCATCTGAATAAATTACACGAGATGATTGAGAACCACTTAGGTAGGAAACGTTGTTTGTTGTATAAACTGGAATCACCAGTCTTCCCTTATGAGGTCCTGTACGCAAGGCAATCCCAGTACCAGGTCCAGTTCCTAGGAAGTGCATCCAATCTTTCCGAATCCCATGTGTAATATCTTTTGGTGCAGACCAAGTCTTCCCATCGTCATCACTGTAGGACATCCATAGGTAGTTGGTATTGGAAACTCTAAAAATATTCTTCTCGCTATACTCAAAATAAATATTTCCGATTAGCTCATTCCCTTTATACAAATCCCCCTTATCACTGTAGACTGGTTTTTTAGGGTCAACGACGACGCGATAATCTGTCTTTCTATTTTGAGGGTCGAAAACCTCTCCGTTTTCTCGAATCGTATAGCGACCTGATTCTCCTTGCTTATATAAAACTTGATAAACTTTATCTCCCACTTGTTCATAAGCTTTCGGAGCTTGCCCCGGCAATGAAAATACTGCCTTACTCTCAAGGAACATGTCATAAATTGCAAAAATTCTCTTTGTTTCAGGGTCTTGTACCAAGGCCATATCAATATTGACTGGAGATGGCCAATCTGCATGTTTAGCGTGCTCATTGTCACGAGGATTTGAGATTACGATTCGGTCTCCCCATGTTTTTCCATTATCTGAGCTACGACGAACAACCATCCCAATATCTCCCCAGTCAGAATGGTGCAAACGTCTTTCATCCGTTCCAGCAATCAGCGTTCCTTTATCAGTCTTGAGAAGAGCTGGGATACGATAACTCTTGATACCATCTTTATTTGGTTGATTGTTCCTACCACCTTCAAAGACGTCTTCTTTCTCAGTAACTTTTGCTCCCTCAGGAAGTTTCTGTTCCAATTCACCTCTTTCAAATAATTGATTTCGTGTTTGAACTTCATCTGGGCTTAAAGCACGATCGTAAACAGTTAGGTTTCGAACTTGTAGGTTTGATGCCCAAGCTGTTTTCTTGCCCCGTTTGGTTGCTCCAAGTTGAGCTTGATTAACATCTGGCATATCTTTGATAAAGTTACCAGATTTGAGACTTGTTCGAGATAAGACACCGTTCACATAGAGACGAACTCGACCATGAGGTAACTCCGCTGTCGGTTGTTCGACAGTAAAGGTCACGGAATTCCATTGTCCAGGGCGAACTTTCAAAGGAGCATCTGTATACTTATCATAGAACTGCTCTCCATTAGCGCCACGCCCTTCAATAAGAGCTGTATTATCAAGGACCGACATAGTAAAGTACTCATTTTCCTTGGTGTCACTGGATACAGAGAAGAGATTGTAAAAGCGTGGAGCTGATGCATCTGGTTTAAACTCCATGTGAACTGTAGCATTTTGAAGTTTCTTTAGTTTATCTAGTTCACTTGATAAATCAACTCTCTGACCATTTGCTGCATTGGTTTCAACATCTTCTTTTTCAAGGACAGGATTAGCATTTTTTAAATCTCTTGAGTAATAGTCACGAGGAATAGCCCCCTGATCCTCTGATTCCTCTTCCTTATTTGCTTCTTCTGCAGGGGTTTCCGTAGAGGATGGGGTTTCTGACTCTGCACTCTCATTTTTTTTCAAATGATCTTGGTCCACCTCAACGCCGTTGTCTTGAGCTGCTGCCAATTTACCAGCCAAATCCTTATCCAAATGAGCAAGATCTCCCGAGGACGCTTCTTTTGGCAATTCTGATAAACCTTGACCAGGTTCGACAGTTTCTGTATTGGCCCCTGCTGCATTGGCTTGCTCTTGAGCTAAGACTGGATTTGCTCCAAATACCACTGTACCAATCACTACAGATGCCGCCCCAACTGCAAATTTTCGAATTCCATATCGCTGTTTCCGATCTAAAGATTTGTAATTCATGTTTGTCCTTTCATTTTCCATAAAATAAAGCGCTTTCTTTTTTTCTTAAAATTTTTAGTTCCTCCAACTAAACAAGTAAAAAGAAAGTAACCGACTGAATGAGACCTCCCATTCTTCAAACGTCCACTGCTCTTACTCTCTGACCAAACAGCGGAAAGTTTCCTCCTTTCGCACAATGTCTTTCCCTTATTATACAATAAACTCTAAACTTTATAGCTTAATGATATAGAATAGATTCTACTTTTAAAACTATTTTAATGTTTCAAGTTTCCTGAAAGTACTTTTCGATTTTGGAAAACAAAAAGGGAGCTCAAGGCTCTCTTAAACTTATTTTTTTACATAGGAGAAAGGAATCTCACTGCCACAGAGCCAGTTGTAGACTTGGTCATTGACAAAAACATTCATGGCTTCGTGAGCATACTCTGGCATGATGCGATAGGTCTTGTCGCAGGTCAGACGGTTGTAAATTGCAAACTGGGTAATGGGATAGCAAACATCGTCATCCAAGCCCGTAATCATCTTGACCTCACCTTTAATACGATGGGCAAGATTTTTCACATCGATATAGGCAAGAGTCGCCATGACTTCCTCCTCTGTTTCATGGAAGGGATCGTGAAACTTGAAATATCGGAAAAGTTCATCATAGGCTTCACTGGTATTGCCAATCTCAAGCACTCGTCTAAAGTCTGACAAGAAAGGATAGATGGCAACTGTTTTCTGAATCCGAGGATTAAGCGCTGCTGCAACCAGAGCTAAAGCTCCTCCTTGTGAGGCACCATAACTTGAAAGTCGCTTCTCATCCACCTGAGGCAGACTAGCAATAATTTCAATCAACTGGTAAATATCCAGATAAACAGCCTTATAAAAGAGATGTTCCCGACCTTCCACAGCACCACGGATGATATGCCCCTTCACCGTATTTCCTAGTGGAGAGCGTAAGCCGTCTTGTGAATAGCCCGACTGGCCACGAACGTCCATGGAAACAACACCGTAACCAGCCACAGTATAGGCCAGCATGTCGGTCCAGTCCCAACCACGTCCCATATAACCATGAAAGTGGAAGATTAGGGGAACTTTACCCTCACTCTTTGGAAGGACGACCCGTGCATAGACCCTGCCTTCATTGGTTCCTTCAAAAGTGAGTTCATAACACTTGACTTGGGGAATATGGAAATCTCTTTCCTCCAACTGGTAGGCTGGAAGAGATGAAACTTTTTTGACCTCTTCATCCCAGAAAGCATCAAAATCTTCTGGAACCTCATCCCGTCCTAGATAGGTCTTGATTTCTTCTAACAAAGCTGGATTTTTCATAGCATGCTCCTTTGGTTTTGTAATCGTTATCACAACTGTAGCATATCTAGGAAAGCAATGCAAGAAAGAATGCTAAATAGAAAGTGATTTTAGATTCTCTAACTTCAAACAGAGCACCTGAAAGTAGTTTTAAAAAGAAAAAGAGCGTTTCCGCTCTTTGTTAATCAATAAGTGCTAGCTCCTTTCTCTTGTTTGACAGTCTGAAATTTCTTTTGGTAGGTTACTTTAATAGTCATATGAGAGTCCTCGTTTCATTTTGATGACTCTAGTATAAGACCCAAACCTAAAAGCTAGCTTATAGTTTTCTTAGAAAAGGCTTAATCCAAATGTTCTCTCTTCTCCAAATGAAGGGCAATCATGCGCCATTCTGGATCCTCTTTCCAACCTTCTATCGAACTAATGTAGCTGGCAACCTTCCTTGCTTCTTCTAAAATCGGAAAATCTTCGATAATATCAGCCACTTGGAACTCTGGAAGTCCTGACTGTCTGGTTCCAAAAATCTCACCTGAACCCCGCATTTTCAAATCTTCCTCCGCAAGGACAAATCCATTGGTCGTTTCTGTCATGATGCGCATGCGGTCTTTCCCAGAATCCGTCTTGGGATTGGCAACGAGAACAGCATAGGACTGCTTGTTCCCCCGACCAACACGACCTCTGAGCTGGTGAAGCTGACTGAGACCGAACCGGTCGGCATCCATGATAATCATGACGGTCGCATTTGGAACATTGACCCCAACCTCGATAACAGTCGTCGATACTAGAATATCCGTTTTTCGCTCTTTGAACTCCTGCATAATCTGGTCTTTTTCATCACTCTTCATTTTACCATGTAAAAGAGCCACCTCTGCCTTGCCGGCAAAATGAGCTGTCAACTCTTCTGATAAGGCAATGGCATTTTTCAAATCCAGAGCTTCAGATTCTTCAATCAAGGGAGAGATGACGTAGGCTTGCGAACCTTTTTGGATTTCCCCCTCTAACCAAGTCAAGACCTGAGGCAGCTGCTCATGCTTAATCCAGCGAGTCACAATGGGCTTCCGCCCCGCTGGCATCTGGTCGATAATGGAAACATCCATATCGCCAAAGGCTGTGATAGCCAAGGTTCGTGGAATGGGTGTCGCTGTCATCATGAGAACGTCAGGATTATCTCCTTTTTCTCGCAGAATACGCCTTTGCCCCACACCAAAACGGTGCTGCTCATCGATAATAATCAAGCCAAGACGAGCATAATCTACCCCATCCTGTATCAGAGCGTGTGTCCCGATAATAAAGTCAGCCTCACCCTTGGCAATAGTCTCCAAGACTTCTCTTTTTTCTGCAGCTTTCAAGGAACCTGTCAAGAGAGCCAGTTTCAAGTCCGGAAAAAGACCCTTCAAACTCTCAAAGTGTTGCTCCGCAAGGATTTCTGTCGGTACCATGAGAGCAGCCTGGTAGCCAGCCGTCACCGCCGCAAACATAGCCAAGCCAGCAACCACAGTTTTTCCGCTCCCCACATCTCCTTGCAGAAGACGATTCATGTGGTGGTCGGACTTCATGTCTGTCAAAATCTCCTGCAGACTCTTTTCTTGAGCTTGAGTCAGGGCGAAAGGCAGGCTTTCTTTAACGGCTATCACTTTTTCCTGAGACCAGTTCAGAACCAGACCACTTCCCTGAACTCTATTTTCAGACTTGAGCGACTGCAACTGCATTTGAAAATAAAAGAGTTCCTCAAACTTGATACGGCGAAGAGCCTGCTTGTATTCTGCCAAATCCTTAGGAAAATGCATAGCACGGACAGCCTGGCAACGGGACATGAGTTTGTATTTATCCAGCAAAGACTGGGGAAGATTTTCCTCTATCAAGAGGTCCAACCCCTGATCAAAGGCCGTCTTGATGACCTTGACCAGACTGGCCTGACTGATTCCTTGAGCCAGACGATAGACAGGTTGTAGGTCATCTTCCACCTGAGCTAGAACCTTCATCCCTGTCAGACTGGCCTTGGCACGGTCCCATTTCCCAAAGACAGCAAGAGTTGCACCCAACTCTATCTTATCAGCCAGATAGGGTTGGTTAAAGAAATTCACCGCAAAAACGACTTCTCCCTGCTTAAGGCTAAAACGCAGGCGATTGCGCTTGAAACCATAATACTGGACACTGGCAGGAGTCACGACTTGACCAGAAAGAACCGCCTTTTCGCCATCTTCCAGCTCTAGCACCTGCTTGGTCTTAAAGTCTTCATAACGGAAAGGAAAGTAGAGCAAGAGGTCTTGCAAGTTTTCAATTCCTAGTTTAGCGTATTTCTCTGCTGACTTTGGCCCCACACCAGGTAAGACATGCAAGGGTTGATGTAGATTCATGCTCCACTCCTTTCTTTTTAATAATATTCTCTCGGAATGCGGTCGCTGAGGAGGCAAACCACCTCATAGTTAATGGTTCCACGGTAGGTCGCTACCTGAGTTGCTGTGATTTCCTTGTCCCCATTGGAGCCAATCAAGGTTACTTTTGTTCCGAGCGGATATACCTTAGGCAGACGAATGGTGATTTGGTCCATAGATACTCGTCCGACGATTGGGCAAGCTTGACCATCTACCAAGACAGAGAAATTCTGCATGTCTCGTGTCCAACCATCCGCATAACCGATTGGCACCGTCGCAATGACTTGCTCACTATCCGCTTGATAGGTGGCTCCATAGCCCATGCAAGCTCCAGCTGGAACTGTCTTGACATGAACCAGGGCAGACTCCAAGGTCAAGGCTGGTGTCAAATCATAGGGTAAGTCCAAGACCTCTCCACTTGGATTGAGACCATACATGGCATCTCCCATACGGACTGCATTGAAAATAGTCTCTGCATGCCAGAGGGTCGTTGCCGAGTTACTGGCGTGAACCAGTTCTGGAACTTCCTTCATACTTGCCAAAATAGCTTTAAAGCATTCTAACTGGGCATTAAAATAGGCATCTGATTCTTCATCTGCAGTAGCAAAGTGGGTAAAAATCCCCTCAACGCGAGCACCGTGTTGTTGGAGCAAGGCTTGAGCCTGATCAGCCTCACTGGAATCTCGGAAACCAATCCGTCCCATCCCTGAGTCAATCTTGAGATGGACAATCAAGCCAGTTAAATCTGCTTCCTTGTCTAACAGTGCTTGAATCCACTCCAATCCTGCCACTGTCAAGGTGATGTCGTATTCTTTAGCTAGAGCAACAGCTTCTAGCTCAGAAACTCCTAAGATGAGAATTTTCTTGTTTATACCTGCTTGACGCAACTCAATAGCTTCATCAATATTGGAAACACAAAATCCATCAACATCATCCTGGATCGCCGTTGCAACAGCTACCGCCCCATGTCCATAGGCATTGGCCTTGACCACTGCCCACTTGAGCGTTCCTTCAGGGATATGAGCCCCCATTTGCTGAATATTTTGTCGAATAGCTCCCAGATGAATCAGAGCCTTGGTTGGTCTATGTGGACTAGCTTTCATGATTTTCCTCCAAAATGACACTGGCTGTCACAATCTGATCTGTATGGCTGATAGATAGCCAAATTTTTCCTGAAAATGGTGACTGACTAAAATAAGGTGCCCCGCGTTCATTGTTCAAAATTTCCAAATCCTGAAAGGTCAGTTTACCAATACCAGTTCCCATAGCCTTGGAAAAGGCCTCCTTAGCCGACCAGCGCCCTGCCAAGTATTCGATCTGTCTGCGCCCTTTGAGACTGGTAAAGCGCTCCATTTCTTTAGGGGTCAGCACGCGCTTAGCAAAGCCCTCACGTCGTGTAACTGCGTTTTCTATCGAAGCCAATTCTTCGATGTCAATTCCGTGTCCAACTATCATACTCACAAAAGGAGCTGAGATTCCCCCAACTCCATCCTTTTCACTTATTTTGTTAAGGTAGTATAAATTTCTTCTACCAAGGCTACTGTATTTTCCCAACCTAGACAAGGGTCAGTTATGGAACAACCAAAGACCTCTGGTTGGTTTTGACGACCATCAGCTAGGTAAGATTCAATCATAAAGCCTCGAACCGTCTTTTTAATCTTTTCATTCCAATCACGATTCAACAAGGCTTGGCGAACAATGCGGATTTGTTCCATATACTGCTTGCCTGAATTGTCATGATTGGTATCGATGATAATGAAGGGATTTTCAAGCCCCATGGTCTCATAGCGATTGATGGCATTTAAGAGAGTTTCATAGTAGAAATTGGGTTCATTTTTACCATATTCGTTCATGGCACCACGAAGGATAACGTGGGCCAAGGAATTTCCTGAAGTTTCTACTTCTTGGCCATGGTAAAGGAAGGTTTGCTTGTTTTGAGCCGCATAGATAGCATTAAACATAACTCCAAGATTCCCAGATGTCGGATTTTTCATCCCAACCGGAGCATCAATACCAGACGCTACAAAGCGGTGTTCTTGGTCTTCCACTGAACGAGCCCCTACAGCATGGTAGCTGACCAGATCATCAACCAAAACGAGATTTGACGGATAAAGCATCTCATCAGCTGTCGTCAAACCCGTTTCGGTAATCACACGGTAGTGGAGCTGACGAACAGCCTGCAAACCATTGATGAGACTAGGCGCTTCGCTGGTATTTGGTTGATGAATCATGCCCTTATAACCATCTCCATTAGTACGAGGTTTAGCCGTATAGACACGCATCACGATAAAAATTTTATCCGCAACTTTTTTCTGCAAGTCTGCTAAACGACGAGCATATTCCAACACAGCCTCTTCATTGTCAGAAGAGCAAGGCCCCATCACCAAAAGAATTCGGTCGTCCTCACCTGAGATAATGGCTGCCAACTCTCGATCACGGGCTTCTTTTTTTCGCAAGGCTTCACCTGACAACTGAGTCGCAGCCTTGATTGCTTCAATATCAATTTCTTGACCTTTTTCGATAAATGCCATCTTATTCTCCTAGCGTTTGGTAAATTTCGCGAACAAGTGCTTCCGTATTGTCCCAGCCGAGACACGGATCTGTAATGGACTTACCAAAAACTTCTGGCTCATTTTGACGTCCATCTTCCAGATAGGACTCAATCATAAAACCACGAACGTATTTCTTGATTTTCTCATTCCAGTCACGGTTGATCAAGGTCTGGCGAACGATACGGATTTGATCCATGTACTGCTTGCCTGAATTGTCATGATTGGTATCGATGATGATAAAGGGATTTTCCAAGCCCATCTTTTCATACTGGGCAATGGTATCCATCAAATTGTCATAGTAGTAGTTAGGAATATTTTTACCATATTCATTCAAGGCACCACGAAGAATGGCGTGGGACAATGGATTCCCTGTCGTTTCCACCTCTTTACCGAGGAAGAGGAAACTCTGCTTATTTTGCGCTGCGTAAATCCCGTTAAACATAACATTGAGATTTCCAGATGTTGGATTTTTAAATCCTGTTGAGAAATCTGCTCCACTCGCTACAAAACGGTGTTGCTGGTCCTCGACTGAACGAGCTCCAACAGCCATATAAGAAATCAAATCATCCACCAGCGGAAGATTTTCAGGATAAAGCATCTCATCAGCTGTTGTCATACCAGTCTCGGTAATCACACGGTAGTGCAGTTGGCGAACAGCCTTGATCCCATTGATCAAGCTAGGAGCTTCTGTCGCATTTGGTTGATGAATCAAGCCCTTATAGCCATCTCCATTGGTACGAGGTTTAGCCGTATAGACACGCATGACCATAAAAATACGGTCTTTGACCTCTTCTTGCAAGGCAGACAAGCGCTTGGCATACTCGAGGACTGCCTCTTCGTTATCAGATGAACATGGTCCAATCACCAAGAGAATACGCTGGTCTTCCCCACGGATGATGGCTTCCAATTCCTGATCACGTTGATTTTTTCTCGCAAGAGCTGCTCCATCTAATTTAGACAAGGCGCGAACTTCTTCAATGTTAATTTTAGGACTTTTAGCTGTAAATACCATGATTCATCTCCTTATAAAGCAAACGGACACCAAGCAAAAATGTATTTTCACCAGGTATCCGCCTGTATCTTATCTCATATTATTGTCTCTTACCATGACAGTTCTTGAATTTCTTACCTGATCCACATGGGCATTGGTCATTTCGTCCGATTTGGCTCAAGTCCACATCTTTTGGAAGCTGAGTCTGCTGCGCTGCAATATTACGAGTCGCAGTTGTACTGATATTGTGTTCAGTTTGAGGACGTTCTTGTTCGTGGATTTGTGCTTTCATCATCAAGCGGGTCACATCGAACTCAATCGATCCGATCATGTCATTAAACATGCGGAAACCTTCTGCTTGATATTCTACAACAGGGTTGTTTTGAGCATAGCCACGAAGACCAACAGCATTTCGCAACTGGTCAAGGGCATCAATATGATCAGTCCACTTGTTGTCTACAACACGTAGAATCAAGACTTTTTGGAATTCTTTAACCGCCTCTTCATCACGAAGTTTAGCAACTTGGCTATCATAAACCTTCAATGCACGTTGATACAGCTCATCTTTGATGGCTTGATCTGATAGACCTGCAAGATCTGAACGGCTGATTGAATCTTCTGGAAGCAAGTTATACTTAGCAAAGTTCAAGATCGCTTCTAGTTTTTCATCTTCCTTAGAACGAGCATGTGCATCTACGATTCGTCCAATGGTACGACGGATCATAGCATGGATCTCTGGTGCCAAGTCACGGTCTGCTGTAATGACATCGTAACGTTGTGCATAGATGATTTCACGTTGTTCACGCATAACGTCATCGTATTGAAGGACCTGTTTACGTGTATCGTAGTTATTCCCCTCAACGCGTTTTTGAGCCGCTTCCACTTGACGCGTTAACATACGGGATTCAATGGCTTCGTCAGACATGTTGAGCCGTTCAAAGATACCTTTCAAACGCTCTGAACCGAAACGTTTCATCAAATCATCTTCAAGAGACAAGTAGAACTGCGACTCACCTGGGTCTCCTTGGCGCCCTGAACGTCCACGAAGCTGATTATCGATCCGGCGACTTTCGTGGCGTTCTGTACCAATGACGCAAAGTCCACCAAGCTCACGAACGCCTTCACCAAGCTTAATGTCGGTACCACGACCGGCCATATTGGTTGCGATGGTAATCGCACCACGCTGACCAGCATTCATGATGATTTGCGCTTCTCTGTAGTGGTTCTTCGCATTCAAGACTTCGTGAGGAACACCTGCTTCGACCAATTTCTTAGAAAGGAAATCACTCGTTTCAACGGCAACAGTACCTACCAAGACTGGCTGACCCTTTTGATAACGTGCCTTCACATCTTCAACCACGGCCTTGAATTTTGCATCAAGGCTAGCATAGAGAAGGTCTGAATGGTCAATACGCTGGATTGGTCGGTTGGTTGGGATTGGGATGACGCGAATGTTGTAGATTTCGCGGAATTCTTCTTCTTCTGTTTTACCAGTACCTGTCATACCTGCCAATTTCTTATACATACGGAAGAGGTTTTGGTAGGTAATAGAAGCTGAAGTCTTAGTTTCGTCTTGGATTGGCACACCTTCCTTGGCTTCAATCGCCTGGTGCAAGCCATCAGAGTATCGACGACCTTCCATGGTACGACCTGTAAATTGATCGACGATCAGGATTTCCTGCTCTTCGCTGACCACATAGTCAATATCGAGAATCATGATATAGTTGGCACGAAGGGCATTATCGATAAAGTGAGTAAGAGCCACATTTTCAATATCGTAGAGATTTTCCAGTTTGAAGTAGCTTTCAGCCTTGTCAATCCCTGAATCAGACAAACCAATAGTCTTAGACTGGATGTCAATGATATAGTCATCTTTGTCCAAAGATTTGACAAAGTGATCCGCCATATGATACAGCTGACTAGTCTCCACAGCATTGGCTCCTGAAACGATCAAAGGAGTACGAGCCTCATCAATCAAGATCGAGTCAACCTCATCGACCAAAGCGTAGTTGAGCGGACGCTGTACCATGTTCTCTGCCCGAACAACCATGTTGTCACGAAGGTAGTCGAAACCAATCTCTGAGTTGGTTGAGTAGGTAATATCACAGAGATAGGCTTCTTTCTTCTCCATTGGTGACTTCGCAGCCAAGTTAATCCCTACTGACAAACCAAGCCATGAGTACAATTCACCCATCTCAGTCGCATCACGTTCGGTTAGATATTCGTTGACCGTTACTACGTGAACCCCTTCACCTGCAAGGGCATTGAGATATACAGGCATGGTCGCAGTCAAGGTTTTCCCTTCACCAGTACGCATTTCTGGCACATCTCCATGGTGGAGAACAATCCCACCCATGACCTGAACTTTATATGGGAAAAGTCCAAGAACACGCTTGGCAGCTTCACGTACTACCGCAAAAGCCTCATAGAGCAATGAATCCAGTGATTCACCCTTATTGTAACGTTCCTTAAATTCATCTGTTTTCGCTTTTAGCTGGTCATCCGTCAAGGCTGCCATCTGATCTTCATATTTGAGAACCTTGTCTGCCATCTTTTCCAGACGACGAAGTTCTCCTTTATCATTTTCGATAATCGTTTTTAAAATATTAGCCATTATTTTCCTTACTTTAGATTCTGAATATTTTAGAATGTTCTTTTAATTCTAGCACATTTACTCTTAATTTTCAAGAAAGAATCCGCGCTTCAAAAGGGGAAAGACATCTCTAAAATCCACTTTTTTCAATCTTCTGTCGGCATTTTTTTATTTTTTGTTCGTGATGCATGCTTGATGATCCAGGCACAACTTGGACTTAGTTCCTCCTTCTTCCAAGTTTGAAGAATCCTTTCAAACTTATCAGGGGCTTCCTTGTACAAATCATTTAGATTATTGGCTACGCTTTTTTGAATGGACTTGTCTCTATCATCCTTTAAATTGGTCAGAATCGTGGTGAAATCTTCAAGATAATCTAACACCACGGTTTGTCTCTTAGCCCAAGGCAGACGGATACGCATGCACTCACTGGCAAGTCTACGAACGCGCAAGTTTTCATCTTGACTCCATTCTAACAGCAAGTCCATTGTAGCCTTAGGATAGCGAGCCAGTAAGGGCCTCATGCAAAATTCTCCAGTAAATCGCTTGGTGAGTTCCTTACTAAAGGCAGCACTCAATTCAAATTCTTGGTCCCCGTATAGCTCTACATATTTACCGATTGGCCAAAGCCAATATCCTTCCGAAAACATGCCTAAACCACCTTCTAACTCAGGACCTAAAATTTTCTCAAAAACCTTGAGAGAGTCCTGATAAGATAGGGGAAGGCAGTCTTTGATACTTTGAGCCAAGAGTTCTTGCCGCTGACTAAACTCCAACTCTTCCAAGTCTTTTTCCAGCAACAAGCTAAATTTTTGTCCATCAAAGGCATCGGACGCTTCTTGCAACCGTCGACTCAAATCCCTAGCATAAGCCAAGTCATAATAGTCCTTTACTTTTTTCGCCATTTTTAAATCCCTTAATCTTCTGTTTACGGAACTTATTATATCATACAGATAGCCCGTCAACAAAATCATTTTCACTTCTCAAACTATTTTGTCAAGAAAGTAAAAAGGACTAGAAGCTAGTCTAGTCCACCAATTTTTAATGTTTAATTTCCCAAAAATGCTGGTAATAAGCCAAAGTACAAAAAGAGATTGATCCAGAAGGCCATGCAAAATAGCACTCCAAAAAGGAAGAGACTCATCTTTTTAGTCAGTACTGAGAAAAAGATTGCCAATACACCAAAAACGACAAAGAGTTTTTTCATGATGAAGAAATAAACTGAAACTCCTCCTATTTGAAATCCCCAAGGAAGAAAAAATACTAGCAACCAGAGGATGCAAATTGCAAGAATATAGACTTTGTAATAACTATTCATAAACTGCCTCATCTTTGACATCTCAAACCTCCTCTAAAATTTATCTATTCAGTGATGAACCTCTGTTATTGACTTGTCTCAGCTTGAACATTCTCTTCAGGCAGACATAGACTTTCCAGTCATTCACTAGAGATAAAAAAACCAAAAAAATCCAAATTCCCCACCTTGTTAGATCCGTAGGATTTTTCAAGACAAAATTGAAAATTAAAAATGAAAAAATTGTAAAAGCGATACTAAACAAAGCCCAAAAAGGGAGATAAATCCAGTAAAAGTAATAGAAAAACACGAAATATTTACTATCTTTGTCCGCCTTCTCAATCCAATGAAAAAAATAAAAGTAAGGTGATAAGACCAATAGTTGCAGAAGTCTTTCCAGCATAGCTTTCTCCAAGATTTCTTTTTATTTTATTATACCAAAAAAACCTGGAAAACACTTTCCAGATCTTGCTTGTTTATTTCCGCTTTCTTGCGATGAGATGAATCGGTGTTCCTTCAAAGACAAAGGCCTTGCGGATTTGATTTTCCAAGAAACGCAAGTAAGAGAAGTGCATGAGTTCTTCTTCATTGACAAAGATGACAAAGGTTGGTGGCTTGGTTGCCACTTGGGTTGCGTAGAAAATCTTGAGTCGTTTCCCTTTGTCTGTCGGTGTTGGATTGATAGCAATGGCATCCATAATCACATCATTCAAGACAGCTGATGGGATACGGGTGTTTTGACTCTCGCTGATTTGCTTGATCATTTCAGGTAGTTTGTGGAGACGTTGCTTGGTAAGAGCGGATACAAAGACAATCGGTGCATAAGGCAGATATTGGAACTGCTCACGGATATCTTCTTCCCAGTTCTTCATGGTATGGTTGTCTTTCTCAAGAGTATCCCACTTATTGACCACGATGATCATCCCTTTACCTGCTTCGTGGGCAAAACCTGCGATACGCTTGTCGTATTCACGAATACCTTCCTCGGCATTGAGCACCATCAAGACCACATCTGAACGGTCAATGGCACGCATGGCACGCATGACAGAGTATTTCTCCGTATTTTCATAGACTTTACCAGACTTACGCATACCAGCTGTGTCAATCATGGTAAACTCTTGGCCATCCGCATCTGTAAAATGGGTATCAATGGCGTCACGCGTTGTACCAGCAACGGGACTAGCAATCACGCGGTCTTCTCCCAAAATGGCGTTGATCAAGCTTGATTTTCCAACGTTAGGACGGCCAATCAAGCTAAATTTAATCACGTCTGGATTTTCTTCTTCGACTTCATGTGGGAGATTTTCGACGATGGCGTCTAACACATCCCCTGTACCAATACCGTGGACAGACGAAATTGGTAGTGGTTCCCCCAATCCTAGCGCATAGAAATCATAGATGTCATTTCGCATCTCAGGATTGTCAACCTTGTTAACCGCAAGGATAACAGGCTTATGGGTTTTATAGAGTTTGCGAGCAACGTACTCGTCCGCATCTGTAATCCCTTCTTTCCCAGACACCACAAAGACGATGACATCGGCTTCTTCCATTGCAATTTCTGCTTGGTGCTTGATTTGCTCCATAAAGGGAGCATCGACATCGTCAATCCCTCCCGTATCAATCATACTAAAGGAACGATTGAGCCACTCACCCGTTGCATAGATACGGTCACGTGTTACACCCTCGACATCTTCTACGATTGAGATTCGCTCACCAGCGATTCGATTAAATAGGGTTGATTTCCCAACATTGGGACGTCCCACAATGGCAATAGTTGGTAAGGCCATGTTTTCTCACTTTCTACAATAACTTTTTCTGTTCTAGATTCTTCCGAGTTGAACTAGGTTCGGCTTGACCAAACTGCTCTGCCAAACGCTGACTCCAAGAGGTCGTCGCACGCGCACCAGCATAGTCTGCCTGTACTTGGTCATAGTCCAAAATCGCTTCAACTGGCTGTTCTTGGTACTCTTCTTCAAATACCACTTGGTTCAAAGGCAGTCTTGGTTTGACTTCATGTTGTTGGTTTGGCACACCAAGGGCAATCCCAAAAACTGGGTAGGTATAGTCAGGCAGGTTAAAAAGCGCTGCCACTTCTTCCGACTTGTAACGGACCAAACCGATAATCACACCACCATATCCCAGGCTCTCTGCTGCAAGCAAGGTATTTTGCCCAGCAAGCGCAGCGTCCACAGACGTGATAAGGAGACCTTCTACCCCTTGAGGTTGGAAAGTGTCCGTATGAAGACTTGCTCCCTTTTCAGCTCGGTTCAAGTCACCAACAAAGAGCAAAAAGGCAGCTGACTGGCGAATGGCTTCCTGCGGAACTAGTTCATATAGGGCATCTTTCTTCTCTTGACTGCGTACAAGAATCACAGAGTAGGATTGGAAATTTTTCCAAGATGACGCCATTTGTCCAGCAGTTAAAATCTCGTCCAAGTCTGCTTGAGGAATTTCTTGCTCCTTAAAGCGACGAACTAAAGTATGAGCTTTCATCAGTTTAATGGTTTCTGTCATCGGCGATTTTCTCCTTCTAGTCTCGTTTCCTCTGCTAAATAACGGATTCGTTCCATAACCCGTCTAGCTTCCCAAGTCTCATCATTTCCATTCTTTCCTTTGGCAAAATGTTTTTCCAAATCTTGGAAATTAAAGTTGGAAGTAAAGAAGGTCGGCAAATCTTCCTGCATGCGGTACTGGAGAATAACTTGGAGAATCTCATCACGCACCCAAGGTGTCGACTGCTCTGCACCAATATCATCCAAGATCAAGACTTCTGCTAACTTGATGTCATCCACCAAGGTCTTCACAGAGCCTTCACCGATGGCATTTTTGACATCAATGACAAAACTTGGATAGTGGAGAATGGTTGTAGAAGCACCACGTTTTTCAGATAGGTCGTGAGCTAGGGCTGCCATCATGAAACTCTTACCGACACCAAAATCTCCGTAAAGATAGAGGCCTTTTCGAATGCTTGGGTAAAGATCGACAAAGGCATAGAGTCTCTCAAAAATCGGCAAACGGCCTAGATCATCTAGGTCAATCTGAGCCAATTTCGCTTTCTTGAGACTTGCTGGTAGATTGATCAACTTGAGACGATTCTTAATTGCAGCCTCTTTTTCAGCCGCGATTAGTTCTGGTGTTTCTTCATAAGACACATCCGCATATCCGTGATTCATAACCAAGATAGGCTTGTAGCCACGCGCTATATAGTCCGCATCCCCACGAAGAAACTTGTCCCGTTCTGTGATATATTGGTTGAACTTGGAGATGCTACGATTTAACTCCTCTTGGCTGAGGGATTCTTTCTGGATAAAAGCCGCTACATCTGGGTCTTTCATAATCTGCTGGACTAGGTCCTGATACTGAAAACGACTTGTCTGACGTTTGATAACGTCACCCACACTTTCCATCTAGTCTCCTCCTTCTTCTAATCGAGCTAACATTTCTTGTTTTTTGCGTTCTAGTTCCAGACGAGTTTCCTCACTGGTTTGATTTTTATATTCTGGATTGCTCCACTTAGGAACATTTGTCTTAGTCGAGCTAGTTTTCGATTTTTTGTCTTCCTGGCCTTTTTGCTGACGCTCTCGAATCCGAAGCACAGCCTCTTCTGCTGTCCGAATTTTTTGGTAAGCATAGTCATTTGCGACCTTCATGGCATATTTTTCATTGACATTAGCCGAATCAACCTTGTTAAAGGTTAGAAGCAAGACGATATTGATGACTTCATCCAACAAACCTAAAGACGCCATCTGGTGAAGGAGTTCTCGCTCACTTTGGGTGATGTTCCCCTTACGCGTTTGCTTGATTTCCGCTAAAAATTGTAGGGGTGTTTTATTTTTGGCTTCCCTGATAATGGTCATTTCTTTGGGGCTAAAGTCAGAAGAAACCTGCTTTTGCGCAATCTTTTCACGCATGCGTTTGACTGAAATAACCTGAGCCACCGCTGTCGCCTTGGCTAGTTGATAGGTTTCAAACCAGGTCCATTTTTTTTCATCTGCAATGGCGAACAATTCCAAAACATCCGTTTGTTCGTCATTAAAACGCAAACCATCTCGAGCCATCAGCCGCTGGAAATGTTCCAAGTCAAAATCATTTTTTAACTTGCTTTTTGGCTCGCTTGGTGTCACTTCTTCAGTCAGGGTTGGAAATACTTGGCTCAAAGAAACAGAGAGTGCTTCTCCCACACTTGAAGCTTGCTTCATAGAAGCAAGCGCAGTATCCCCAATCTTTCTCTCCAAGAGTCTGCTATAGACAGAATGACTTAGAAATTCCTGACTGGAAAGGGGAGAATGAAGCTGCAATTCATAGACTTCCCCCTTCTGGTAAAGAGTCAACAAGTCCACAGCAGATAAGATTTTAAAAGACTGGAGGAGCGTATTCATCCCGAAGTTCAAATGATTAAGAATATTAGCAAAGAGGTGCTCCTTTTGCCCACCATCCCAAAAAGTAATAGCATATAGATAGAGGCTCAGTGCCTCCTGACCGATAATCGGGAGGTAGCACTGCACCAGAGAAGAGGTATCTTGCGACACCCGATTATTCTTTAGAAAAGAAAAACGGTCATTTGGCTTCATTTACTTTTCCTTTTTCTTCTTAGAGGACTGGGTGATCTGCTGGAGCAGACTCTCCAACTCACTCACATCCTTAAAGCTACGGTAAACACTGGCAAAACGAACATAAGTAATCTCATCCAGTTCTGCCAATTCCTCCATGACTAAGGATCCAATATATTCACTTTGGATCTCATTCTCACTGCGACTACGGAGTTTTTGCTCGATACGATTGACCACCATGTTGATTTCATCACTTGACACAGGGCGTTTCTGGGCTGAGCGAATAATCCCATTAAAGATTTTATCTCTTGAAAACTGTTCTCGTGTACCGTCTTTTTTGACGACAACCAGCGTTCGTTCTTCTACTCGTTCATAGGTTGTAAAACGATGCTGACACTCGTCGCACTCACGTCTTCGGCGGATGGTATTTCCTTCTTCGGCTTGTCGACTATCAACAACACTAGACTTGGTAGCCCCACATTTTGGACAACGCATGCATTTCCCTCCTTGTCGTTTTCTTTTCATTATACCATTTTTTGAGCAATTCCCAAAACAATTCTTATTTTTACTTGACAAGTTTTTTGTTTTATTGTATTATTTAATTAGAACAACAAAGAAAAAGAAAGGAGACTATGATGTCCTGGTCATTTGATAATACAAAACCCATTTATTTGCAGATTATGGAAAAAATCAAATTACAGATTGTTTCCCATGAACTGGAACCCAACCAACAGCTCCCAACCGTGAGGGAACTGGCGAGCGAGGCTGGGGTCAATCCCAACACTATCCAGCGTGCCTTGTCTGACCTCGAACGCGAAGGATTTGTCTATAGCAAGCGGACTACTGGTCGTTTTGTCACTGAGGACTTAGATCTCATCGTTCAGTCCCGCAAACAGCTTTCTGAGGAGCAACTGAAAAACTTTGTAACGGGCATGCTTCAATTCGGCTATCAAAAAGAAGAACTGCCAAGTGTGCTTAGCGAATACATCAAAGGAGTGTAAAATTATGACATTACTAGCATTTGAAAATGTATCCAAATCCTATGGGGCTACAGCAGCCCTTAACAATGTTTCCCTTGAGATTCCCGCTGGAAAAATCGTCGGGCTTCTCGGTCCAAACGGATCTGGAAAAACAACCCTGATCAAGCTGATCAACGGACTTCTCCAGCCAGACCAAGGTCGTGTCCTCATTAACAACATGGACCCAAGTCCTGCTACCAAAGCCATTGTCTCTTATCTACCAGACACGACTTATCTGAATGAACAGATGAAAATCAAAGAGGCACTGACCTACTTTAAAACTTTCTACCAAGATTTCAATCTTGAGCGGGCTCAGCACCTTTTAGCAGATCTTGGCATTGATGAAAACAGTCGCCTCAAGAAATTGTCAAAAGGAAACAAGGAAAAGGTTCAATTAATCCTCGTTATGAGCCGTGAAGCTCGTCTCTACGTGCTCGACGAACCGATTGGTGGTGTAGATCCAGCTGCCCGTGACTATATCTTGAACACCATCATCAACAACTACTCACCAACTTCAACTGTCTTGATTTCTACCCACTTGATTTCAGATATTGAGCCGATCTTGGACGAAATCATCTTCCTAAATAACGGAAAAGTCGTCCGTCAAGGAAATGTTGATGATATTCGTTATGAGTCAGGTGAGTCGATTGACCAGCTCTTCCGCCAAGAGTTCAAGGCTTAGACAAAGGAGATTATTATGTTTTGGAATTTAGTTCGTTATGAATTTAAAAATGTTAACAAATGGTATCTAGCTCTCTACGGTGCTGTGCTTGCAATTTCGGTTTTGATTGGTGCATCCATTTCTGGTATTAGTCAGACCTACACTAGCTATGGTAATGATCCCTACTATCTGTTAGGCTTTCTGATCTTAGTTTTTGGTGGGCTCAGCGTTACTCTCTGGATCGCGACGATCTTTCTAATCGTTCGACGCTTCAAGGGAAGTGTCTACGATCGCCAGGGCTATCTAACATTGACTTTACCTGTCTCTGAGCATCAAATCATCACCGCCAAATTACTAGGTGCTCTCATTTGGTCAATCATAAGCTATATTGTATTTATTTTGAGTATCATTATTATCTTCTCACTCACCCCTGTAGTGAAAGAATTGCCACTCCTCTATCGATTTATCTCTCCTTATCTCGGTTACGGTTGGCTCTATGCCCTCTCTCTTCTGGTGGGTTCAATTACTTGGATTTTATCTATTTACCTTTGTATCTCAATTGGTCAACTATTTAACGAGTATCGTACCGCTATGGGAATTTTAGCCTATATCGTACTTAACATCGTGATTGGCTATATTTCTATCTTCTTCCGAATGGATTATGATTTTAACCTCCTAATCAGCGCTGATATCCTCAAAGATTTCATTCTAGCAATTATCTACTACCTCGGAACCTACTATATCTTGAAAAATAAGGTTAACTTGCAATAGTTTAAACGTCAAAAAAGGATAACATCTCATCACTGAGAGGCTATCCTTTTCTTTATCTCATTTTCTAACTAGATTAAAAAAATGAATCCATCTAGCAATTAAAATATAAAATCTGATCTAAATATCTCGTTTAATTTCTCTATTGTGTCACTATCATTATACTCCTTAAATATTCTGATAGCTTTAGAACATTCTTTCTTACCTATCTCTACTCGATTAGTTTTAATATGATAAACACCTCTTAAAAAAAGCAAATAATTTTTTTCGAAATAATATCCTTGCCTCGTAAGTAAATTCTCTAAATCATCTATAAAAAATTGAGCGCTATCTAACAAATTATTTTTTAACAGTAATTCCAAGTTAAATAAATATAAAGGAATTACCCTGTGAGCTCCCGTTTCCGTTTTTAGAAAGTATCGTGTTTTTTTGATTACTACTCTGTATAGTAAGCTAATGGTTTTAGTATTCATAAAAAACACCGAATTATAGAAAAGTTTTAGTTCATACTCCATCCAAGTATCTACAGAAAGCAGATATTTTATTAATTCATTGCATTTAGATGAATTATAAGGAAGGTTTGCAAGACGGTTGATCTGTTGCTCAGCAATTAATTTTATATGGTAATTGCATAAACTTTTTTCTTGCTTTTGTCTTAACTCTATTTTCTGGACTAATTCTTGAAGTAAAAATATATCTGAAGAATTTACAGCATTTTCTAACTCTCCCCAAAAACATACCTTTTGGGAATAATAACAGTGAACTAACTCTTCAAATTCTGAAAATGAGGTTCCAAGGCGATCTAACAGAATATAAAAATGATTAATAGATAACTTCGTAACTCCATTCTCGAACCGAGAAATTGTTGATTCACTAATTTCATTACACGCTAAATCTTTCAGACGAAAATTTTTTGAAATACGGATATCTTTTAAAACGGCTCCAAAATTTTCCATATCCATCCTCTTCCATTTTTGCAATAAATAAAACGAGTTTTTTTTATTCTGATATGATTATATCAAAATAAAAAAAAAAAGGAAAATACTATTATGAAAGTTTTGAAGAAAATTTCATTATCAGCAGTTGCATTACTTAGCTTGGGAGCATCCCTGCCAACCAATAATCCAGTTTCTGCTCAAGAATCCTCCACTCAAACGACTTATAGTAAGTCAAGTGGAAGTTGGATAAAATCTGATAGCCGTTGGTGGTATGAGCATTCTGATGGTTCTTATACTACAAATGGATGGGAAAAAATAAATGACACCTGGTACTATTTTGATAGTGAAGGTTGGATGAAGACAGGTTGGATTAAAGAATATGGAAAATGGTATTTTCTAGATGATAGTGGAGCCATGAAAACTGGATGGTGTTGGGATTCGGGTAGTTGGTATTATTTAGATACTAGTGGTGTCATGCAAACAGGGCTACAGACTATCGAAGGTGAACAATATTATTTAGATACTAGTGGAGCTATGCAGACGGGTTGGCACAATATCGGAGATGATACCTATTTCTTTGCTAATAGTGGCGAAAGCCGAAATATCAATCGTCGGGCTTTAGTTCTCGGTGAAACATCAACTATAGCCGTTCCTATCGAAGATGTTAATGCTATGGAAAAGGTATTTCGTAACCAAAACTTTAGTGAAGTTGTTCGTTTCCCAGATAGAACTAAGTCCGAGATTATTGCAAAAATGCAAGAACTTTTTGAATCTTCTAGCGAAAGTGATGTGAACTATCTTTACTTTACTTGTCATGGAGGAAGAGATGGAAGAATCTATATTGGCAGTGATGGTCTGACATTTTCTGGTTGGGAATTGGCATCCATTTTGAAACAATACAAAGGTAAGTTTGTGGTTATGCTGGATTGTTGCTATTCAGGAACAATTATAAATGCAGGTAAATCAGATGAAAAGGCCGTCTCTAAGTCTGAAGAAGTATTTGATGAACAAGAATTTTTAGCAGGATTTTCAACAGGAGATGTAGCAAGCAAGAATGGCGAAATGCTTGATTCTAAATTCCTCGTACTATGTGCCTCTTGGCAGGGGGAAAAATCGTATAGTACATATGGAGGTGGGAGTCTTGCCACAAGATACTGGGCAATGGGAACAGGCTGGAATCCTCTTCAAAATATAAAGATTTCGCCTGTAGCTGATGTCAATAAGAATGGAAGAGTTACTTTGGATGAACTCTATCAATATTCTTACAGTAAGGTTCTTGAAGTTATATCAAGAAGTAATAAGCAGCAACATGTATCAGTTTATCCAGAAAACAGTCAATTTGTTTTATTCCAAAAATAAGGAGTTAAGAAAATGAAAGTATCAAAAAAAATCACACTATTTAGTTTGTCTCTAGCAGGTTTAGCCTTACTGGCTTTCCCTCATTCAGGAAAGGCCTTCGAGCTTGAAGAAGAGTGGGTTATTAAGGGTGGTGTTAAGTATCAAGATGGCAAAATTCTACGATTTGAAAATGGACATGAAGTAGATATCAAAGTCTTAGATTTGCCAAAAACTGAGAAAATCGAGTGGAAAGTTACTTTAAATGGTCAAGATCAGACTGTCAATTTTCTAGGTCAAGAAAAGGACAAGTCTATGGTCGGTACAGAGGGGCGTTACCTGAATTTCTACGTACCTTTTGGCTACAGAGGAGATATCAAAGTAGAAGCCAAGAGCGGAAATGAAGTAAAAACCTGGTCCACTAAAGTGGTAGATGACGTATATAATGGTGGAAAGAGTGGCTACTACCATATTAAAGAATCAAATGATCAATACACCTACCTTGATACTAAATGGGACTATCAAACCAAGACCTACACTGCTACCTTACCAGAGACTGTCAATGGTCAAAAAGTCTTTGCTTGGGCAGAGGAGTATGGTAGTATTAAACTTGTAAAACCAGGGATTATCAGTCATTTCTACAAAGGGGGGGGAGTCTTCAGAGAACTTTATCCGATTGTAAAAGCAGAAAGCTGGCTAAATCTAAAAAATAGTGACGGTGAAACCTGGTACTATCAAAAACAAGGTCAACTAGTTAAAGATGCTTGGATCAATGATCAGGGAAGCTGGTACTTTATGGATGATAAAGGGGTTATGTTTAATCAAACATGGCTTTATCAAGGTAACAACTGGTATGCCTTTAAATCATCAGGAGGCATGATTGCTAGTGATTGGCTATATGATAATGGCTCTTGGTATTACCTAAAAGACTCAGGTTCTATGGCGACAGGCTGGCTTAAAGATGGTGACTCTTGGTATTACTTAAATGATTCAGGTTCTATGGCAACAGGTTGGATTAAAGATAGTGGAACCTGGTATTACCTAAAAGACTCAGGTTCTATGGCGACAGGTTGGGTCAAAGATAATGGTAAGTGGTACTATCTCGCATCATCTGGTAATATGCTTCGTAATACCTATACGCCTGATGGCTATTATGTAGATGATAGTGGAGCTTGGTAATAATCTAGAGTATAAATCTTATTCTATTAACTATTAGTTATAGATTCACAGGCTAAATGATATAAAAGCTACATGACAATACAAAAAGCAAGGAACTTAACTTCCTTGCTTTTTAACTCAATATCAAACTGGCTACAATGGGACTAACAAAAACATAGAGAATACCAGTGACACCGATAGCCAAGCCACCCATGGCGCCTGCTACAGAGCCGTATCGAAAGGCTGTTCCTGTTCCGACTGCATGACCTGTCCCTCCAAGAGAAAGTCCAACAGCCACTGGATCGTCAATTTTCAACCACTTCAAAAGGGTTGGTCCGATAACACTGGTTAAAATCCCAGTCGCCACTACGACGACCAAGGTTACAGTCGTCAAACCTTGCAATTTTTCTGTGATTCCCACTGCCATGGCGGTTGTCACTGACTTGGGAAAGAGAGAAATGGCTAGGAAAAAGTCCATGCCAAAGATTTTTGCCACTATGGCAGTGAAGCTAGTATTGACAACTACTGCTAGCAGACTACCAAAGAGAATACTCCGCGCATGGTGCTTCATCAGATGAAAACTTTTATAAAGCGGAATCCCTAGAGCCACGGTCGATGGGACAATCAAGTTGTTCAGATAAACCCCACCTTGGTAGTAATCTTGGTAAGAAATACCCGTTACCTTTAGGAAAATAATGATAAAAATTGCCGACAAAAGCAAGGGCGTTGTCAATGGGTGGGGGAAACGCCTGTAAATCAACATTCCTACTAGATAAGCTAGTATAGATAATGCAATCCCAAACAGAGGATTGGATACAAATTCACTCATTTGGCTTCTCCTTTCTCATAATCTCCCTCAAATCGTCTCTTGATGAACTGAACCACTAGGGCGATGAGGATAATATTGATGACAGCTGCAAAAAAGACAATTAAGACGATGGGCAAGAGATAGGGGGCAATCACATCAAACTTTTCCATGATACCCACTGCTGGCGGCAAAAAGAGAATGGTCATATTAGCCAGCAGAAAATTCCCCACCATGTTGACATGCCTGGTTCTTAGCCACTTGAACTGCAGGGCTAGAAAAAGAATAATCAAACCGATAATACTGCCTGGGATGGGCAGATGAAAGAAACTAGAGATTCCCTCACCGATCAATGAAATCACAAAAAGAATCATTAATTGAACATATAATTTCATCCTAAACTCCTTGAAATAGAATTCTTGCATACCAGTTTACTCTTTTTTCAGAAAATTTCAAGGAAATATCGAAATTTTTCTTTCTTGCAAGGATTAGATAAAAGTAGTATAATCATTGCATGCGCAATCATCTTGTGTTACAAAGGCAGTTAGTAATGACTTTGTGATTTTTACTTTGAAAAGAAAGGAGAAAGCAATGACTTATTTGGAAAAGTGGTTTGACTACAACCGCCGTCAAAAGGAAATGGAAGCCATGTTAGAAGAAACTGTTGCCCAGCAGAGTGAACAAAGGTTGACCTTAAAAGAATTTTACCTACTCTACTATCTGGATCTGACTGATGAAAAATCCTTACGACAGATTGATTTACCAGATAAACTCCATCTCAGCCCAAGCGCTGTTTCTCGAATGGTAGCTCGACTGGAAGAGAAAAACTGCAGTTTGCTTAGTCGCAGATGTTGCGATCAGGATAGACGGGCTAGTTTTATCTGCCTGACTGACGAGGGACAAACAACCCTAGCTTACCTGCAAAAGGCCGTCGAAGAAAGACTGGAAACGAGTCTTAACTTCATTTCTTAATCAGATTTTTTTAAAAAAGTTGCGTGCGCAATCATTTTTCTTGACATTCTTCTTTTCAAGGAGTACAATAAAGTCAAGGTCGAATAAAGGAGTTTTATATGATCGAAATTACCTATCTAGACGCCAGCAAGCAAGAGAGAACCATGACTTTTGAGTCTTATGAAGACTTTGAACGTTCTCAACAAGCCTGCCTCATCGGCGTCGCAGACTACTACACAGTCCAAAAATTAACCTACAATGGTCATGATTTGGACTACCATGGGACTTATGGAGATGTCTTCTTCTATCTCATGAAACAAGATTTAAGCCAATATAATTAAAAAGGAGAAATACAATGGCAAAAGCAATTACAGATGCAACATTTGAACAAGAAACAAAAGACGGTTTGGTCTTGGTAGACTTCTGGGCAACTTGGTGTGGTCCATGTCGTATGCAAGGTCCAATCTTGGACAAATTGTCTGAAGAACTTTCAGAAGATGTCTTGAAAATCGTCAAAATGGACGTTGATGAAAATCCAAACACAGCTCGTGCTTTTGGAATCATGTCTATCCCAACCCTTCTCTTCAAAAAGGACGGCCAAGTGGTGAAACAAGTTGCTGGTGTTCACACAGCAGAACAAATCAAGGCCATCGTTGCTGAATTGAGCTAATCACGAAACACTCCCATTCAAAATAATGGGAGTGCTTTTTTATTTGCATAGAAAAAGCCCTGTTCCTCAGACTGAGGACAGGACTCTTTTTATTTTTTATTCTTCTGTTCCAAGGCAGTTTTTCGCAACAAGGGCTGCAATAACACCACCAACGATTGGGGCAAGGATAAAAATCCATACTTGTTGAAGGGCTGCGCCACCTACCAAGACTGCAGGAGCCAAGCTACGAGCTGGGTTTACTGAAAGTCCAGTAATGTTCAATCCAACAAGGATCATTGCCATCAAGGACAAACCGATTACCAAACCAGCAATCGCACCATTGCCTTTGCTTGCTGATGTCACCGTCATGATAACCAAGACAAACAAGAAAGTTGCAATGACTTCAAACAAGAAACCACCAAAGACAGTGACACCGTTTGCCAAGGCATTTTCACCAAGACTAGCAGTCGACATTCCTGAGTTAGACAAGAGGAAGAATACCGCAGCTGACGCAAGGAAAGCCCCAACTACTTGTCCAAGGATGTAGTTTACAAGCTCTGAAGATGACAAGCGTTTGTTTACAAACATAGCGATTGAAACAGCTGGATTCAAGTGAGCACCTGAAACAGTTCCAATTGAGTAAGCTGCAACCACAATTGCTAAACCAAAGGCAAAAGCAATTCCAAGGTGTCCAAGGCCATCAAGACCATTTCCAAAAACAACAGCTCCTGTTCCGATGAACACAAGCATAAATGTACCGATTAATTCAGCAACAAATTTTTTCATGATAAGTCTCCTTTTTTTCAAACTATGTATTAGTCTATCAAAAGAAGGAAAGGGTTTCAAGAAAATTGACTAGAAAGTTATTTGAAAATCATGCAACGACTCGCTTGGACTTAGTATTGAAAAGATTGAATAGCTTCTTTTAACTCATCTTGTAAAAAGTTTTTCTGATCAAGTTTGACATAGACTTCCAACAGACAGGATCTGAAGTTGGAAAATTTATGGAAATCATTTGCTTCTTTCAGGGGAAATTCGACTGTTTGCAGCCAAGCAGTGAGTAGAGGCGGTTCGATTTTNCCTCGTAAAATTGGTTCATAAAANGCTCTGGCTAACCGCCAATCTTCATCATTTGTAAAACGAATCTCAACACGTTTAAAGATTTTCCCAATGATTTCAAATGCTTCGGCTATATTTGACTTTGGAAAGCTAGGATGACATATAACTTCCGTCAAGAGATCACCACCATGCGCAAATGCGTGGATCCAACCAAACTGAGGAGAGTAGCCCGTCGTCTCTTTTTCCTTTGTAAGATAGTGTAAGCCTTGATTTAGCATGGTAGCCCTGATAGGAGAAGGCAACTGCTGGTAATAAAGTGATTCCTTAGCACCATCGCAGGACAGTAGATTGGCATAAATAAGTGCCTTAAAAGAACGTTTAAGAGCTGAAACTCCTCTACTATCAATCTCTTTGTATAGACCTTCATCAGAGGAGACCTCTTCTGAGATAAACTGAAACTGCCCAAGGGAAAACAACTCTTCTTGAATACCTCTAGCTAAACTCGTAAAAACAAGTTCGTCTCGAATTTCTGGAGAAGGATCTCCCAAGTGCTCAAGCAACCACTGAATTTCTTCTCGGCTATAGCTTGGTTTTTCTTCTGTCACTTTTCTTTGTAATACTTGATACATCCCTAGTACCTCTGCATTTCTAGTAGCTTATCAAAAAGTCATCCTTAGATGACTTTACATTCTTTAAACTCCGAATTCAGCACATACTCTATAGTAGGTTTAATTCTGACATCCTGTTTCTTTACTCCCCCAACTCAGCACTGTAGGCTATAATCTGGTCAACTGTGTCAGACAAGAACTGGATGGTATCACGTAGTGGTTTATCTGTTGAGATATCGGCTCCGATAATCATGGCTGACTCAAGCGGTGTCTTGCTGCCACCTGATTTGAGGAGATTGAGCCAGTCTCTAGCTCCAGTTTCTGAATGTTTCAGATGAAGGTAACCCGCAGTCGAGATCACAAGGCCTGCTGAGTATGTGTAGCTATACAAGCCCATGTAGTAGTGAGCTTGACGCATCCAAGTCAAGGCTGCATCATCGTCAATTTCAATGGCATCTCCCCAGAAGTCCGTCAAGACTTCCTTCATAATGCTGTTGAGTTTGCTTGCTCCAAAAGTTTCCCCTTCTTTAATCAGTGTATACACCTTACGCTGGAAGGCAGCTTCCAAGAGGTGGGTGATAAAGTTATGGAAGTAGGTGTCTGTCAAGCGGTGAGCAAGAGCGAAGCGTTTTTGACGTGGGTCGTCAGATTGGTGTTCCAAGTAATCACTTAACAGCAATTCATTGAAGGTTGACGGCGCTTCGACATAGTAAGTCGACATATGGGCATTGAAGTAGCTTTGGTGATTATCTGAAAAGATAAATTGACCAGAATGCCCAATTTCATGAATCAAGGTATAGACATCGCTCAAACGACCAGTCCAACTCATGAGGACATAAGGGTGCACGCGATATGGATCCGCCGCATAACCACCAGAATCCTTGCCACTATTAGCAGCAAAGTCCACCCAGCGCTCTTCTTGATAGCGAGCAACTTCCTGACAATATTCTTGTCCTAAAGGTTCTACTGACTTCATGACCAAATCATAGGCGTCGTCAATAGTCACTTCTGGATTCAGGGCGCTGTCCAAGTCCAATTTCCAGTCTGCAAAAGTCATCTTTTCAAGACCATTAACCTTGGCAACATGCTTGAGATATCTCTGAGCGACTGGCGCAAATTCCTGCATAATGAGGTCAATCTGACGGTCAAACATGGCACGGTCTACTTCTTGCTCAGCTAGAAGATAATCAAAGACGGAGTCGTAACCTTTCATATCTGCCAACAATTTCTCAGACTTGACTTGGGCTAGATAGGCTGCCGCAGCCGTATTTTGGTGCTTACGAAGTCCCTCTGAGAAGGAGCGGAAAGATTTCTCACGAACCTCAGCATCCTCGTGATTTTGGTAGAAATTCTCATAGGTAACAAAGCTGTTTTTGTAGGTTTTGCCATTGACTTCAAAGTCGGCCATTTCAAAGTCCCCAGCTCGCATCTTAGTGTAAATGTCCTGTGGACTGTAGAAAACTTCACCGAGATTAGTCAAGGCCTTCTCCACATCAGCACCTAGGTAGTGGGCTTTTTTGATTTTGGCCTGACGAATGGCTGCTGTCAAATGTGGCAAGTCACCCAAACGATTCAAAACTTCTTCATCTGCCGCCACCAAAGCGTCGTCAAAGAAGGTCAAGGCTACACTAGCATCTGTCTCAAATTCCATACCAGCTTGTGCAATATTGGCAAATTCTTCATTGCTATAGTCTGTAGTCTGCGGCATAAATGCATAATTGCCAATATGGCTCATCTGAATGTAGATTTGCTCCAATTCCGCAAAGGCCTTTTCAAAATCCTCAAAAGTATGAAGATTGCCCTTGTAATCACGGCTAAATTGATTGATATCCTCTCGTGTTTTCTCGATTGCACGCAAGAAATCCTCACGGTCTTGGTATAGGGCTGTTAAGTCCCAAAGTTCCTTTTCTGGAAATTCTGAACGGTGTTTTTGTTCCATTTTCTTCCTCTTATTTCTCTAATTCTACTAAAACACTAAGGGCTGATAAGGCGTAAAGTGGCGCTGTTTCCGCTCGCAAAATGCGAGGGCCAAGCCCTGCCAAGACTGCTCCTTTAGCTTCAAAACTTTCAATTTCTGTTGGTGAGAGACCGCCTTCTGGACCAAATACAAAAAGCAATTTGGCTCCTTTTTCAAGACCAGCAACTACTTGTAAGAGCGCAGCGGTTTCTCCTTCTTTAGCCGACTCTTCGTAGGCTACGATGATAGAGTCAAACTGGTCCAGCTGAGCTAGAAAATCTGTTTTTTTCTCGAAAAGCTGGATACTTGGAACGAAATTACGCTTACTTTGCTCGGCTGCTCCAAGGGCGATTTTTTCCAGTTTTTCAATCTTTTTGCCCAACTTCTTGCCGTCCCATTTGGCGACCGACCAATCTGCAGGGAAGGCCCAGATTTGGCTAGCGCCCAGTTCGGTTACTTTTTGAGTGATGAACTCCAGCTTATCTCCCTTGGGAAAGCCAGACGCGATGGTCACTTGGATTGGCAGTTCCACATTGTCAGCTAATTCTTGAACCAACTCAAACTGACGATTTTCCACATCCAGCACGCGCGCCAAGCGCTTGACGCCATCATCAAAGACTAAGGTCACCTCATCATCTTCTTTCAAGCGCATGACCTGAAACATATGCTTGCTGGTTTCCTTGTCCTCGATAGTGACAGGAGAGACTGCACTTCCTTTGACAAAATACTGCTGCATGCTAGCCTCCAATCACACCCGAAATATCCTTAGTTTTTTTAAAGACACAGGCATTCCATTCTCCTTGAATCATATGGGTTTCAAGGAAAAATCCAGCTGACTCAGCCGACTCGCGCACCATGTCCCACTTGTCCTTGATAATGCCACTCATGATGAGGTAGCCTTCATCCTTGACCAAACGATAAGCATCGTCCGTCAGATGAATGAGGATGTCCGCCAAGATATTAGCTACAATCACGTCTGCCTTAATCTCTACACCCTTGAGCAAATCTCCAGCAGCAACGTGGATGTTTTCCATACCAGGGTTGAGCTCAATATTTTCTTGAGCTACCCGAACCGCTACATCATCCAGGTCATAGGCGAAAATTTCCTTGGCACCAAGCAGCGAGCTGGCAATGGAGAGGACACCTGATCCAGTACCCACATCTAGCACCGTTTCCCCCCCACGAAGGACCTGCTCCAAGGCAAAGAGGCTCATCTTAGTGGTTGGATGTGTTCCTGTCCCAAAGGCCATGCCTGGATCCAGCTTGATAATCTTTTCTCCAGCAGTCGCCTCGTAGTCCGTCCAAGACGGCACGATGGTCAAATCATGAGTAATACGAGCTGGTTCATAATATTTCTTCCAGTTGTCAGCCCAGTCTTCCTCAGCCAAGGC
This sequence comes from Streptococcus oralis, assembly GCF_003943395.1. Taxonomy (GTDB): domain Bacteria; phylum Bacillota; class Bacilli; order Lactobacillales; family Streptococcaceae; genus Streptococcus; species Streptococcus oralis_BF. Next base: position 211,208 of record NZ_RJPJ01000002.1, read on the forward strand.
AGTCGTTCCCATCTTGACCTCTCCCAAATCCATAAAATCGGTCAATTCTACCAGACGAACCTGCAAGTCCGCCTCAACCACTGCCACATCAACCGTTTCAGGATAGTAGGCTGTCACCACGACTTCCTCTTTCTGCTCGATCTCTGGAAAAATCTCACCAAAACGGTCCACATTTCCCACATAGTCCATACTATCTTCGATCGCAACACCTTGCGCTCCCAGTTCAATCAGGAGGTTAGAGACTAATTCCTCCCCCTCACGCTTAACTGTAACTTTTAACTCTTGCCATGTTTCCATAATTAAGATACCAAGCCCGTAAAACACTAAGCCAAAATAGGAAACTCTCTGAAGACGCTTGTGTCTAATAGAAGTTTATCTTTTTGGCACAGTGTTTAGGGCGGGTTCAGTTTAGAAATTTAACCGAACCATCCTTTCTATTTGTCAATCATTTTATTCATGTAAACCATATCCATACCTTCTTTTTCAGGCTCGATATGAGTTTGACGGTAACCATTTTTCTCATAAAAAGCGACCATGCCCGCATCCTGTAATACCGTACACAAATCCCACTGTTTAATCGTCGGAAATTCCTTTTCCAGTAATCTTAGTCCCTCAGAACCATAACCTTTTCCTTGATACTGGGGTAAAATCGCTGCCGTTCCCAACCATGCCTCCGTCAAATCTTCATTGGTCTGAACTCGTAAAAATCCGATATTTTCTTCCTTTTCTTTCACAAAGTAGTAATAGCTATTGGGACGCTCAACCAATTTCCACTTGATTCGTTCACGATCCTCGAGATAAGGATCATACTCATCTTGGTATTTTTCATAGACAGCCTTAAAGCTAGCTCTTTGAATTGCAATTACGGTTTCTAAATCCTCTGCTCCTGCTCGGACAATCTGAATCATACTACTACCCCAAAATACACACTCTCTCAACTAGTACTTCTATGCTCTTCCACACGCTGTTTTACTGACCCTTAAATTCTTCAATCACATCTGTGTAGTGTTCTTTCATTGCGCTATGAATCTGCTGTTTAAAAATACCAAACATAAGATAATAAACTAGTAGAACAATGCCTTCTAATAGGATAAAAAGTAAAAAATATACTGAAAGAGGCAGTATGAGACCTTCACCACTTAGTAAGGGTACAACAACCATTAACCCCCAAATAACAGCCGCAGAAATTCCTGCTACTTTAGTACCACTTTCCCTTTGCTTCTTTAACTTTAAATATTCCATATAGATGAATGTAGCTTCTTCTCTAGAATATTGTCCAGTTTTTAGTTTGCGTTTAACTTCCTTATTTAACGTCGTTGTTGCAATTGCAAAAATCATTTTATTTCCTCCAAATATTCCCTCACTCTATCCTGCAACTGGGGCACGACCTTATCTGAGCCAAGAAATTCGTCAATACTCATCAGTTTGTAGCCCTGTCCTTCGTCACCAAAGACAATCTTGTCAAATTGTTCCTGCGTTAACTTTCCAACTAGAAAGACTGACTCCTTCCCCTCAAAAAGCATACTGGGATAAACCTTCCCCCAGAGCAGACAATCCTCAGTCAGATGAATTCCCAGTTCTTCATAAACTTCACGCGCTGCGCACTCAAAAGAAGTTTCATCTCCCTCTCGCCCACCACCTGGCAGTTCCCAGGTATTAGGGTATGGAATGTTTGATTTGTCATCACGTAAGATAGTCAAAAGCTTATCACCACAAAACAGGACAATTTTGCAGCCTGTGAAATCAGAAATTTCTATTTCCATATTAGACTCCTTCGGCTAATGCCTTTTCCAGCTCTGCTAACCAGTTTTCATAGTAGCGTTTCTCATCTCGCAACATTCTACTGCTATCCATTTTCTGTCTAGCAATCTTCATAGCCTTGCGAGTTTGAGCTATATTTTTCTTTACCTTAAATTGATACCAGGCTTGAATCATCTGCACATCTGCCATTTTTAGAGATAAAAAGGATTTAACACTTCGAATACTTGCATATTCCTCCGCTTTCTCATTATCTCCTTCCAGCAAGGCGATTTGAAGAAGGTATAGCTGGCAAAAAGTTTCAGATAGCGAGTGTTCTGTTCTCTCTAGTAAAGATTGAAATAGCTTTTTAGCTGCCTCTAAATGACCATCCAATATGAAAACCACTCCCTGAAGAGTTTGGATACTTTCTGCAAAACTACCTCTCGCATCCTCAGGAACAGGCATGGTAAAGTCTTTCAAATCATACTCTTGAGGAGCAAGCAAAGTTTGGGCAGAATGCCTTAACATCAAGTAAGCGTATTTGATATTTTCAGGGTGTTGTCGCAATTCCCAGATTTTTGCTCCATCGGTGATGCCGACTGGCAAAGCGTTGCTTAGGAAGAAAGACAAATTAAGAAAAATCCAAGTACCAGCAAAATACCAGCTTTTTGTCAAAAATCCAAACAATATCGCCAATAATATCAAGCTGAGATGAACCATCAAACCTCCTGAAAGCATCAGAATGATTCTTTGATCACTTTCGTCCTCCTTTAAACCAATATACTGAGCACCAACATTTTTCAGAACGGCTGTTCGACTAAGATTAAACCTACCTGACTTTTTGGTCAAAAGAAAATGTCCTAATCCAAAAGCCACCAACCGATAGCCTGTCAAGTAGCCACAAAAAGCATGACCCAGCTCATGAAGAATAAAGATTAAATATATGCTTAGAAGAGCGAAGGTATAACCAAAAGTAAAGACTAAAACTGCGGAATACCCCAACTCTGCAAATGCGATAGTGCCACAAGCAAAAGCTAGCATAATAAAGGCAAAAGCTAGCACATAAACCAAATAAATCCCAATTTTCTTCATAAAATCTCCAACCAACTCCTAGTATCTCGGATAAGGATAAAACTCTCCCTCTTCCAAGCCTGCTTTCCCTTCTTCAAAGATTTCTTGGTTCCATTCCATGACAAATTCCTCTGCTTCTGGGTCTTCCAAAAAGTCCATGAGGGCATCCAGCCCAACCTCGGCAGTATCTTTAAGGAAAAGGGCGAAATAAGCTAAAAATTCACGAGAAAATCCTTTTTTAGGCAGATAAGGGATGACCGTTAAATAGTCTTCTTCATTGACTGTTGACTTGGCAGGATTGTAAAAAAGCACTGCTTCCTCAAAGAGGATATCGTCTGACGACACCTCTCCATCCTCGTCCACCATCTCCACACCTGCAGCATTTTGTGCTTCCAATAAAAAACTCACTTCAACTGCATGATTGCGCTTGTCCCAGCTAATCTCAAAGTCAAAGGGAAAGTTCTTGTCCAATTCTTCCTCTAAAACATCTAAAAATCCGTATGTTGCCATTTTGTCCTCTTTCTATGCGACTCTTAAATCGCCCCGAATACTCGGAATTATGCTAAAATAGATACTACCATCTTACCACATATACATCAGAAAATCCATGTTAGAAAGGACTGCTATGCCAGACAATCTCGCGCTTCGCATGCGCCCCAAAACCATCGACCAAGTCATCGGTCAGGAGCATCTGGTCGGACCAGGAAAAATTATCCGTCGCATGGTGGAAGCCAATCGTCTGTCCTCCATGATTCTCTACGGACCTCCAGGAATCGGCAAGACCAGTATCGCTTCAGCCATCGCTGGAACGACCAAGTATGCCTTTCGGACCTTCAATGCCACTGTTGATAGCAAAAAACGTCTCCAAGAAATCGCTGAAGAGGCTAAATTCTCTGGCGGATTAGTCCTGTTACTGGACGAGATTCACCGACTAGATAAAACCAAGCAAGACTTTCTTCTGCCACTCTTGGAAAGTGGTCTGGTTATCATGATTGGAGCGACGACTGAAAATCCCTTCTTTTCTGTCACTCCTGCTATTCGTAGCCGTGTTCAGATTTTTGAACTGGAACCTCTGTCTAACCAAAACGTCAAAGAAGCGATTCAAATTGCTCTAACTGACCCTGAGCGTGGTTTTGATTTCCCAGTTGAGCTAGATGAGGATGCGCTGGATTTTATCGCAACCTCTACCAATGGAGACCTCCGTTCTGCCTTTAATTCACTAGATTTGGCTGTTCTATCTACCCCTGAGAATGACAAGGGTATCCGCCATATCACGCTCGATATCATGGAAAATAGCCTGCAGCGAAGCTATATTACTATGGACAAGGATGGGGATGGGCACTATGATGTTCTCTCAGCCCTGCAAAAATCCATCCGCGGATCAGATGTGGATGCCAGTCTCCACTACGCAGCCCGCTTGATTGAAGCTGGGGATCTGCCTAGTCTAGCTCGTCGTTTGACTGTTATCGCTTATGAAGATATCGGCTTGGCCAATCCTGAGGCTCAGATTCATACCGTGACTGCTCTAGATGCTGCACAAAGAATCGGTTTCCCAGAAGCCCGCATCCTCATTGCTAATGTCGTGATTGACTTGGCACTTTCACCCAAATCCAACTCAGCCTATGTGGCCATGGACAAGGCCCTTGCTGATCTCAAAACATCAGGGCATTTGCCCATTCCACGACATCTGCGTGATGGACATTATAGTGGTAGCAAGGAATTGGGCAACGCTCAAAACTATCTCTACCCCCATAGCTATCCTGGACACTGGGTCAAACAAGATTACTTGCCAGAAAAAATTCGAGATCATCACTACTTCTCTCCAGAAGATACTGGCAAGTACGAACGGGCCTTAGCTCAACGCAAGGAAACCATTGATAAATTAAGAAACTTGTGAAATCCTTTTCAAAAAAAATAAGTTTTCCTCTTGAATTTTTTTAAAAAAGTGGTATCATATAAATATAGAAACGCTGTGGTGTACGACTTCACACTTAAGTGTTGACCGACTATTTTTTGTATTATTAGGGAAACAAAAGTCTTCTAACAGCATGTAGGCCGTCTCACACGGAAACAGCTTCAGTTAGAGCGAGTTGCCCACCTGCTTAATTGCGCGGGTTCAATACAAACCGTGAAGTTTCGGCACCAATACAGCTTTTTCTTTGCCTTCTTAGCTCAGTTGGTAGAGCAGTAGACTCTTAATCTATGGGTCGCAGGTTCGAGCCCTGCAGGGGGCATCTAAATCAACAGGAAAAAGCCTTGAAAATCAAGGCTTTTTTGTTTGTCTATAACTGATTTGCCCTACATTTAAATCTATCTTTTCTTTTTGAATCAAATTACATCTTAACAAATAGTGTAAAGCCAGTTACTTTTGCTTTGATGCCATACAATATTTTCATGTAGAGAAGACAAATTTTATCTTCTCTTTTTATTTTCAAAATAATAAAAACTGATTTTCTTTTCATAAATCAGACTGAAACTTCCAAATTTTCCATTTTGTTTATTGATATTTCCTCTAAAAAGGTGTATAATATTTTTATTATCAAACTATACTATACTATATAGGGGGTATTGAAATGAAATTTTCTAATCGTTTACTGCTATTCCTTGCAGGAGTTGTTTTTGTCCTTTTAGCACTCTTTCTATTTACAGACCCAGTAGCTAATCTTGTTGCTTACAGCTGGTGGATTGCATTTGGTTTACTGGTTTCTTCTATAGCAGCTATTTTAGGCTATTTCTCTGCACCAAAAGAGCTTCGCTCACCTGTTTATCTTTTCCAAGGATTTGTTAGTCTTCTCTTAGCTCTTTACCTCGTTGCTTATGGCTTTGTGACCCTGCCGGTCGTCATTCCGACCATTGTAGGAATTTGGTTAATTGTAGAAGCCATTATTGCTTTCTTTAAAGGCAATCGTCTAGGATTGATTTTCCCTATTATTGGCAACCATATCATGTGGATAGCCTTGCTTGCATTTTTACTAGGTCTAGTGATTCTGTTCAATCCAGTGGCTACAGGTGTCTTTGTCGTTTATGTCATTGCCTTTTCATTTTTAGTTACTGGCTTCACCTACATTATTGAGGCCTTTCGTAAATAGTCTAGTTGCTATTTCTATCGCATTCAAAAAAGCTGGGAAATCATATTCTCAGCTTTTTCGTCTCTTTAATTATCACTTTTTCGCATTCCATTCTACGTAGAATTGCTCTAAGTATTCTTCCAAAAAGTGATGGCATAGTGCTCTAGCATTCGATAAGTTGGAATAATAACCGGTCGAGAACGGGGCATCGACTCAATCATACCGAAAATAAAAGATCGAATGTTATCTGCAAAAAGAAAGCTTAGATTCTTTGCGATTTCAACAAAAAAAGCACTGTTTGTACTGACCCCAAAAAGTTAGACAAGTAATTTAAGTGAAGGATTTAGTTCTGTATTTCACAGGACTAATGTAAGTGGCTCATTTGGACTATCCTCCTGTTTTGTTTTGTCACTTACAGTATAGTCCTTTTAGGCTTTTCTTGTATTTTGAGTTTAACTAGCACCACGGGTATTATTTTTCCTTTTACTTACCAGATAGAAGTTAAAACTTAATTGAAAAGAACCATTTAATTTAACTAATGCATGTTCTTAAAATTTCCTAAGTCTACCAACAGCTCTATCTAAATCTTTCTTTTTAATCAAAATTTTAAAATTGCCTAATTTATAGAATATAAGTTTTTAAATAAAAATTTAATCTTTTTGTAATATATTGTATATTGCATAAAAGATTATTGTATGCTACAATTCACCTTGTGTAGCAGTAGTTTGTACTACTAAATATAGGAGATTTTATTCTATCTCTATAAAGTAATAAAGGAGTGTAAGCCCATGGAAAATGTTGTTGTCTCAATTTTTCATATTGAAAGTGAAGCCTTTCAGGCCTTTTCAGAATTAAAACAGTTTGTTCAAACTGAAAATACAAAATTAGCTCAGGCTTCAATTGTAAAAGCTGAAAATGGCGTTGTTAACGTCAAAGATAGCTTTGATTTGATGAATTCCCTAGGAGATGATTATTTCGAAGGCGGATTAATTGGTAGTTTAATCGGAATTTTAGGTGGACCACTAGGTGTTCTCTTTGGTTTTGCTACTGGTGGAGCAATTGGCGCCTCCGTTGGTTCAGACAAAGAATTGATCAATTCGGCATTAATTACAACCGTTAGTAAAAAGTTGACTAATGGCGAAGTAGCTATTATTGCACTTGTACAAGAAAATGATGAATCTGTTTTAAATGCTATTTTTGAAAAGTATCAGGTTGACATTGCTAGATGGGATGTCGCTACTGTTGCGGCAGAGATAGAGTCAGCTCTCAAAATTCAAGAAGATTTAGAGCATCAAGCTAAAGCTCGCTTAATTGCGGATAAAAAAGAAGCTCGTCGTGAAAAATTTGATAAATTGAAAGCTAATATTAAAGAGAAATTTTCGAAAAAAAATTAACAGACTGAAGAGACTGAGGTAATTAGGAATCGGTAAACAGTCCATCTCTGATTACGAAAAACAAAAAAGCTATCCTACCTTTGCAAATTTGGATAAGATAGCAGAATATTTTAATGCAACTCCAACCCAACTCTTTGGAACGAGTAAAGAGATTGAGTTAGAAAAGAGTGTTCTTGAATCTAATGAATACTCTGATAAAGTAAGTGAAATCTTAAAAGCTGTCAAATACATCGAAGATTTTCTAGAAACTGATGGACAGTACTTAGAGGATTTACTTTACTTAACAAGAGGCAACCAACTATACACAGAAGATGGAGATGAGTTGTATATTGATCCAACTTCTCAGAAAAGAACACTTCATACCCAATATGAACCTGGTTTTATTGAAGCAAGAGATAAATCTCCACTAGAGCTCTTAATTGAAAATAAGGAGCTATTAGATTAAATAAAAAAAGCGAGGATATCCTCGCTTTTCTATTGTAAAATCTTATTCTTCATTATCAATCATCAAACACTCTGCCTGTGAGTTGGTACATGAGGTAAATGTGCTCCAAGGTTTTGACAATTCGCGTCACATGAAGTTATTTAAGCATATCCTTTTCTCTCATTACCATTTTCTGTTATAATAAATTGTACTTCTAGAATAGAAAGGTCTTAAGATGACAACTCTTATTAAACATAAACGTGTAGAATTTTCAGAACTTTTTTATGACCTAGTTTTTGTTTTTGCAATTTCAAAAGTAACTACTTTAATTGACCATCTTCATAACGGTATTTTGACTTGGAATTCTTTCCTTGATTTTTTCATGGCTGTTTTGGTTCTCACTGATTCATGGATGATTCAAACCGTTTATACCAATCGCTATGGAAAGAACTCTTTATTTAACATGGTAATCATGTTTATCAAAATGGGACTTTTACTCTTTATAGCCAATATGATTGGACCTGATTGGCAACAATATTTTCATTATCTTTGTTGGGCTGTTGGTACATTAACCTTTACCTTATTTTTACAATATTTGGTTGAATTTTTTAGAAAATCAACCGATAATGTTGAACGGGAAAGTATCAAAGGTTTTCTATGGATAACAGGTCTAGGAAGTTTAGGAGTCTATCTAGCAGCTCTTCTTCCTATTTACGTTGGAGTCTCTGTCTTATTTGCTAGTATTCTGCTAACATTTATTATGCCAATTATCTTGCTTAGTAAAGATAAGCATTACCAGGTAAATCTCCCCCATTTAATCGAGCGCATCTCCCTTCTTGTCATTATTACGTTTGGAGAGATGATTATGGAGCTAGCTAACTTCTTTACAATCGAGAATTTCTCGATTTATTCGGTTCTTTATTTCATTATTATGCTTTCTCTGTTCTTGTTTTATTTTGGTCAATTCGACCATGCTATTGATGAAAAATCTAATCAAAAGGGACTATTTCTAATTTACAGTCACTATCCTATTTTCATTGGACTTATTATGATGACTGTATCGATGAGTTTTCTTCTGAATCCTGAAGCTAATCGTCTCTTTGCAACCAGCTTCTCTTATATCGGATTTGGCCTCTTTCAAGCTGCTGTCCTAGTAAATGGGCCCTATAACAAACACTATCTTCGCTATTCGAAAAGTTACTACTGTGTCCAAGCGACACTCTATCTGGCTGCCTTGATTCTCTCTTTAATCTTTGCTTCCAATCCTATAATAGTAGTGAGTATAACAACCATTTTAGCTCTAGCTATAGCCATTCATTTTATTTATTTTTATATGACACAGAATAAAAAATATTCCAAATCTAACTGGGGGTTCTTTTAATGAGTTTATAACATAAAAAAGCTTTGGGAACCAAGGCTTTATATGATATCAATCACCGACCACGAAAATGTTTAGCTTACAGAACTGCTAGTGAAGCTCTAGAGGATGAGTTCGAGTAAATGTTGCACTTATTCTTGCAATTTATCATTTACTTGATGCACGAACTCGATATTTTTTTCGTTAATTTGTTTTTGCCCCACTTTTGCCCCATTTTTAAATCCTGACATTGAAAATACCTAAAAGTATTTCCCTAAAATCAGCTATATTTCAACATTTTTGTTTATTTTCAATATGAAAAGTTCTTACAAATTCATGCAGGGGGCATCTAAATCAACAGGAAAAAGCCTTGAAAATCAAGGTTTTTTTGTTTGTTCTGAACTAAGAAATGACAAGATTCTTAGGATATTCTGAGTCTAATATAGATGAAATTATTTTCTTATAAGAAAAAACGCTATCTAGCGTTTTTTGTTATTCTTAGTTACTCGTCCAATCGAATAAACATCATTGCGTTAAGCAAAGAGATGAGAGCGACTGTATTGACATTATTGGAATAGATCAGTCTCTTATTTTCAATAGGCGGAATAATAAAATTAGAAATAATGATGTCGTAAGGTGATTCTTTTAGAGCATCAAGGGATAACTCTAATTCACCCCAAACCTCCAGTTCAAAATTGTTACTGCAATAGTAAGCAAGTGTCTCTGCTACTGATTTTGCATGATACTGATCAAAATTACTCATGACCAAAACCTTTAATTTAGGTTGATTTTGTAAAATATTTAGTACCAAGTGTTTGCTATGAGTGATAAAAGTATAAGACAAATGATTGACCTTCATTGAACTATCATCCATTTCCAAAGTCTTTAGATAATGTTCCATTCCTTCCTTCACCTCTGAAACAAATCGAGGGAAAATATTTTGAAAGTTTTTGATTGTATTGCCTTTTTGATCAAATAGGATAAACTCTGTCGATAATTCCTGGCGATGCAGATGTGCTGTATTATGCAGATGCCAAATCAGATTGTCTCTATTGTCTACTTGGAGATTATAGTCTCTTGATACCTGATCTACTAGTTCTCCCAATAACTGATACGATTTTTTTACATAGCTGTCTGTTTTTGCATGGTTGAGAAATACTTCTTCATCTATGAAAAACATTTTTTGAAAATAGGATACAAATAGTTGACCTATCACTTCTTTATTCAGAGAGATACGATATTCAGAATCAAAGCTCGCTACAATCTCTTCGATGCCTTCTGCCTGCATAAAAGATTCCAACAATTGATTGTTAAAAGAATTTTTCTCAACTTCCATAAAATGACCAAACTTTATTCGGTATAAATTTGTTACGAGGAGTAACTTTAACATTCGTTGAGTGGCGAAATTGACAGGAAATGCAGTTTCTTTATAGACCAGTGCCAACAGTTTACACAAAGGTTCTACAGAAAAATCTTCAAAGGGCCATTCGAGGAAATAATATTTCTCTGAAAAATACTGGGCAAAAAAGTAACGGATATCGATTTCATTTCCAGTGATTTGAACTGGATTGAGGTTAATTTCAAAACGATATTGCTTCTTAATAATTTTATTAATGTGACGGATGATACGGTAAAGAGAGGAAGAACTGATATAAAACTCTTTGCAAATACTATCAGTATCACATCCTTCATTAAAGAAGATAAATTCTAAAATTGAAAAGTGGGTTGAATGCTTAAAAAAATGATGATAGACCATCTCAATATCACTATCATCGGTATTAATGATACGGATGCCGTTTGTTGAGGAATGAAATATCAAGTCAGGAAAGGAAGACCTGACCTGGGACAAGTCATCTTTTACAGAACGTTCTGTACAGTCCAATAATTCTGCTAGTTCCGAAATATGAAACCAGCGTTTGTTTTCAAATAGTAATTCTAATAATTCTAATTGTCTGTGATTTTTTTTAGATAATAAATCTCTCATGAATAGCTTTTCTCTCTTTATAATAAAATAAACGATTGTCTTTCAATCTTTATGCAATTATACCATATAATAAAGCATATTTATCATCTTACAACGACTTTTGCTTACTACAAAAAGACTAGTCTAATCACTTAGAAACTCAGTAGAATCAAGCTTTTCTTATTTATATGTATCTAGAGTACATGTTTACAGTAGGGAATTTAAGACAAATTATTATCTTTCCATATTTAAATGTTATATAATTAACTTAATCAAAGGAATTGATTCTTTGATTTAGAAATAGAAAAGGAGGATACGCTATGTTGTGGTCTATTATTGTAGGAGGCCTTATCGGTCTCATCGCAGGTGCAATCACTAAAAAAGGTGGTTCAATGGGAGTAATTGCTAACATCTTTGCAGGACTTATAGGTTCATCTGTTGGGCAATCACTTTTTGGAAGTTGGGGTCCTTCCTTAGCTGGAATGTCTATTATTCCGTCAATTGCAGGTGCAGTGATTGTTGTTGCTGTCGTTTCATTCCTACTAGGAAAAAAATAAAATTCACCTAGTAGACATAAGTACTGAGCTATAATTTTAAATATTTTAGACGGGTAAGATTATAGTTTAAAACTTTTTATTGAAAGGATTTAATATGTCAAACTCAAAGAAAATACTGTTACTTATTTTCTGTATTTTAATCTTGACTATTTTCCTTCCTATTCTCATAGATTATCATGAAGTCAGTGATTTAGGAATTCAATTATTTAGCTGGAGACAGCTTTATCTTGAATTCGTAATTTCTAGATATATCTTTTGGGGAACACTTGTCCTATCTGCTTTAGTTTTAATTCTAATATTAGTGATACTCTTCTATCCTAAACAATATTTAGAAATTCAGCTAGCAGAAAAAAAAGATACGTTAAAACTTAGAAATTCGGCTATCGAAAGCTTTGTGCGCTGCTTAGTGATTGATCATAGATTTATGAAAGATCCTAAAGTCCAAGTAAATAGCCGTAAAAATAAATGTTTCGTTTATGTTGAAGGCACAATTCTTCCTTCAGAAAACATCTCGAGTAGATGTCAATTCATTCAGAATGAAATAACTCATGGATTAAAGCGGTTCTTTGGCATTGATAAAGAGGTAGGTCTGCGAGTTTCAGTCAAGGAATATAACCCTCAAAAATCAACTAAAAAGTCTCTTAGTCGTGTGAAGTAAGGAAGTAAAATATGGAATGGTTTAAAAAATATCAGTATCCAATTATTGCAGGTCTAGTAGGTGTCATTCTCGCTTGCTTTATCTTATCCTTTGGCTTTTTCAAAACACTATTTGTACTAATTTGTGGAGGCTTAGGGGCATTTGCTGGATATTATGTTAAGGAAAAATATTTAAATAAATAAAGGAGTCTCGTATGTCAAACGTAGATAAAAATGTAGAAAAAAAAGATACCACTGTTGTTTCTCAAGATGTTAAAGGGGAACTCACTTATGAAGATAAAGTCATCCAAAAAATCATTGGTCTTTCACTTGAAAAAGTACCTGGACTTTTGGATGTGGATGGAGGATTCTTCTCTAATCTAACAGAAAAAATTATCAATACTGATAACGTAACACGCGGTGTCAATGTTGAAGTTGGGAAAGAACAAGTTGCAGTTGACTTGAACATTGTTGTTGAATACCAAAAGAATGTTCCAGCTTTGTATAAAGAAATCAAAGATGTTGTCGTATCACAAGTTACAAAAATGACTGATCTAGAAGTTGTTGAAGTCAACGTCAATGTTGTTGACATCAAAACAAAAGAACAGCATGAAGCAGATTCAGTTAGCCTCCAAGACCGAGTAACTGACGTGGCTTCTTCAACAGGAGAATTTGCTTCAGAACAATTTGAAAAAGTGAAATCTGGTATCGGGTCAGGTGTCGCTACAGTTCAAGAAAAAGTCGGCGAAGGTGTTGAAGCTGTTAAGGGCGAAACAAAGGAAAATGCTCGCGTACACTAATTCATCTAATCAAAATCAATCAATTTAAAGGAGGCAGAATTATGTCAACAGAAGAAAAACTAAATCAAGCAAAAGGTTCCATTAAAGAAGGTGTCGGCAAAATGATCGGCGATGAAAAAATGGAAAAAGAAGGTGCAGCTGAAAAAGTAGTATCTAAAGTAAAAGAAGTTGCTGAAGATGCTAAAGACGCTGTCGAAGGCGCTATTGAAGGTGTCAAAAACATGCTTCACAAAGATGAAAAATAAGGCTAAACGTTAATTGACCTTTTTATCTATAGTAGTCAAAAAGAGGACATTTATGGTCCTCTTTTTTTGTAGATCAGATTCTAAACACCTTCCCAATTTTCGTTAAAAGAAATTTTCAATAAGAAAAGCCTTGGAATCAAGGCTTTTTTTACTTTCTATCTCCCCTTTTTCATGATGTATTTTCGTATAGGTACTTCAACCATTTGAACGATTTCAAATCCTGCTTTTTGGTAAAGCTTGTAAGCTCTTTGATTTGCCTCGTAGACATTTAGAGAAATAGTGTCTATGTCTTCATTTTCAAAGGCCAAACTAACAAATTTTCTTAAAGCCTGGCTACCTAAGCCCTGTCCCTGTTTCTGGGGGTTGATAAAAAATCTCCCGATATGAAGATTCCTGTCTTCTAGCCTGATTTTCTGGATAAGCCCCACAAACTCTTGTCCATCAAAGATTGAAAAGATTCCTTCCAAATCTTGCAAGATTTGAATTGTTAAGGGAAAAGGAATCATTGTTCCCATCCATTGTTCTTGAAAGGATTTGCCAAGAGAGTTAGACCATTGGCATACGAGCTGAGCATTTTCTGTGCTCATATTTTCTTCAAAACGAATCATCATCTTGACCTCACCATCTTATCTATGTTTCTCCATTATACTACTTCTTCTATTTTTTACGAATAGATAAGTATGATTGATTTTTATTTTTTTCTTGTTGGGAGCATTTTCGCTTCCTTTCTTGGTTTGGTTATTGACCGTTTTCCTGAGCAATCCATTATCAGTCCAGCTAGTCACTGCGATTCCTGTCAGACTCGCTTGCGTCCGCTAGATTTGATTCCTATCCTTTCGCAGGTGGTTAATCGCTTTCGCTGTCGCTACTGCAAGATTCGCTATCCATTCTGGTATGCCCTCTTTGAACTAGGCTTAGGGTTACTCTTTCTAGCTTGGTCTTGGGACTTTCTTTCCTTGGGTCAAGTCATCCTAATCACTGCTGGCTTGACCTTAGGCATCTACGACTTTCGCCATCAGGAATATCCCTTACTAGTCTGGCTGACTTTCCACCTAATCCTCATGGCCTGCTCTGGTTGGAATCTAGTCATGGTCTTCTTCCTTGTTCTCGGAATCATGGCTCATTTTATCGACATCCGTATAGGAGCAGGTGATTTTCTCTTTTTAGCTTCTTGTTCCCTAGTCTTTAGTGCGACAGAACTACTCATCTTAATCCAGTTTGCTTCTGCGACGGGGATTATAGCCTTTCTCCTGCAAAAGAAAAAGGAAAGACTTCCTTTCGTGCCTTTCCTCTTACTGGCTGCTTGTTTGATTATTTTTGGTAAGCTAGTAATTCTCTGATAATCCTGCTCTCTTTTATGGAGGGCTTTTCAATTAAGTGAAATTTTCCAGTTAAATTACTTTCTCAATAAAATTTCGAATAGTGGACAAACCATCTGGCGTGCCGATACTTTCTGGATGGTACTGGAAACCGTAGATAGGCAGGTTCTTGTGCTGAATTCCCATAATGACTTGATCATCCGTCGACCGAGCTGTAACTTCAAAATCTTCAGGTAATTCCTCCACCATAAGACTATGGTAACGCATGACTGAACATTTGTTCTCTATTCCATCATAGAGAATGGATGGAGCTTCAAATTGTAGCTGACTTTGTTTACCGTGCATGACCTTGGTAGCTAAGCCGAGTTTTCCACCGAATGCCTCAGCAAGGGCCTGATGTCCAAGACAAATCCCTAAAATTGGTTTTCGGCCTGCAAAATCTCGAATCATTTCCTCCATTTTCCCAGCATCAGCCGGCCAACCAGGTCCAGGTGAAAAGACAAGAGCATCCGCCTTTTCTGCAAACTCATAGAGGCGAGAATCATCGTTTCTCAATACCTCAACAGAAGAAAAGGTTCCAATATACTGAGCGAGATTGTAGGTAAAGGAATCATAGTTATCAATCAATAATATCATTGTTTTTACTCCTGTTTGGTTGCTTGCAAAACGTATCTCTTATTTTTTAGCTTCTAGGTAGTCTGCAATAGCAGCTACGTCCTTGTCTCCACGACCAGAGACATTGATGATGATAATGTCATCCTTACTAAGTTTCGGTGCACGTTTGACTGCTTCTGCGATAGCGTGCGAACTTTCAATCGCTGGGATAATCCCTTCTGTCTTGCTGAGAAGGAGCATGGCTTGAACAGCTTCTTCATCTGTCGCTGCCACATATTCCACGCGACCAGAATCTTTAAAGTAGGCGTGTTCTGGGCCAACGCCTGGATAGTCCAAACCAGCTGAGATAGAGTAAACTGGCGCCAGCTCTCCATCTTCCTTAAAGACTGCATAAGTCTTCATACCATCGACAATTCCGACACTACCTTTTGTCATAGTGGCTGCGTGCTTGTCTGTATCAAGTCCGTGACCAGCAGCTTCGACCCCAACCAATTTGACTTCTTCATCAGCCACATACTGTGAAAAAGCACCGATGGCATTAGAACCACCACCTACACAGGCAATGACGTAGTCTGGTAAACGGCCTTCTTTTTCTAAGATTTGACGACGAGATTCTTCACTGATGACCTTTTGGAATTCATGAACAATGGTAGGATAAGGATGAGGGCCTACAGCAGATCCCAAAACGTAGAAGGCTTCAAGGTCATTTATCCATGCTCCAAAGGCTGCATCGACCGCATCCTTGAGAGTTCGTGTCCCAGTTTCAACCGCGTGAACGGTCGCTCCCATCATCTCCATGCGGAAAACATTGAGACGTTGACGTTCCACATCCTCTGCTCCCATGTAGACATCACAAGCCATACCAAACTTGGCTGCAGCCGCTGCTGTCGCAACACCGTGTTGACCAGCTCCTGTTTCCGCAATCACTCGTTTTTTGCCCATACGTTTGGCAAGAAGGATTTGCCCTAAAACGTTGTTAAGCTTGTGAGAACCCAGGTGGTTAAGGTCTTCGCGCTTGAGATAAATCTTAGTCCCACCTAGGTGATCTGTCAAACTTTCCGCAAAATAAAGCGGTGTTTCGCGACCTGAATAGTCCTTCAAGTAATGGCGAAATTCTGCCAAAAACTCTGGATCATCCTTGTACTTGTCAAATGTCACTTCCAACTCATCCAGCAAAGCCTGAATCGGCTCTGGTACAAAACTTCCACCAAATTGTCCAAAATATCCTTTAGTTGTCATAAAATTTTTCCTCTTTCAGTATTAATTTAAAGATATGAAAAAAGCCCACACACAGAAAACAATCTGTGTGAGGGCGTTGGTAACGCGGTGCCACCTCAATTATAAAGGGACTATTCCCCTTTACATCTCTGCCTTGTCTAACAACAAGTTGCACTGTAAGGTGTGCGCACCGAATTTTCATTGTTTCAAATTCATTTTTTAAATCAGCCCACTTTCACTACTTCTAACCACCTGTTCACAATCACCACAGGCTCCCTGAAGATCAAAAATAGTTACTTTTCTGATTTGTTGAGAATATTATATGCTATTGTCCGCTTTTTGTCAAGATTTTTTTATGATTTTTTTCCAGAACNGAGGATTTCTTCAGAAATTCTCACCAAAGTCTGAACGATGTAATCAACTTCTTCATCGCTTAATTTTGTATGAAGAGGAAGCGTAATTTCATTTTCAAAGAAGGCATAGGCTTTTGGATAATCTGCCATATCAAAACCAAGATTCTTATAGGCTGTCAAGAGAGGAAGTGGTTTGTAGTGTACATTACTTGCAATTCCTGCTTTGGCCAATTCTTGGATAATACGATTACGCTCTTCTAGACTGGCACCTTCTACATGGGTGATGTAGAGGTGGCGACTTGATTCGACAGTATCAGTCTTGTGCGACAATGGATGGATGCGAGAACCAGCAAAACCACGATCATAACGATCCACGATATCCTTACGACGTTGTAGCAAAGCTGGGTAACGGTCCAATTGTACCAAACCAAGCGAAGCCATGATATCCGTCATGTTACACTTGTAGGCCGGCGTTACGATATCGTATTCCCATGAACCCAGTTGCATCTTGGCAAGAGCATCTTTGGTTTGACCATGAAGGGAAAGGATTTGGAATTCCTTGTACATTTCTTCGTCGTCAATTGCTGGATTGGCTTTCCAAGTCGCACTTCCTCCCTCTGCCGTTGTAAAGTTCTTAACGGCATGGAATGAGAAGGAAGTAAAGTCAGCAATAGAACCAGCTGGTTGTCCTTTGTAAGTAGATCCCAAAGCATGAGCGCTATCTGAGACAATGACAATACGGTTAAAGGCTTTTTGCCACTTGCTAGCAGCTGTAAAGAGGTCACGTTTTTTCTCCACGACTTGGAACAAACGGTCATAGTCGCAAACAATCCCTGCAAGCTCTACTGGAATAATCACCTTAGTCTTTTCAGTAATGGCTTGCTCAAGCAAGTCATAGTCCATCTCAAACGTATCTGCTTGGATATCCACCATGACGGGTGTCGCACCTACGTGAGTGATGACACTACATGAAGCTGTGTAAGTCATAGCTGGAACGATGACTTCATCACCAGGGCCCACTTCCAAAACACGTAAAATCAACTCAAGAGCGGCTGTCGCAGAGTTGAGGCAGACAGTCTTAGGTGTCTGTGTGTATTGGGACAAGCGACGCTCCAGTTCTTTTGTCTTAGGTCCTGTTGTGATCCAACCAGAACGAAGGGTATCGGCTACTTCAGCAATTTCAGCTTCGGTAATATCAGGTGGTGAAAATGGAATATTGTAATTTGGCATTGATTTGCTCCTTTTATCTGTACTCATTTTCTTATGACTACTTTATTTTAGTACTTCAAACACGGTTTGAAACATGATTTTGATGTCTCCAAGGAAACTAAACTCTCGGAGATAAGAAAGGTTATAGCGCATCTTTTCAGGAAGAACATGTTCGACATAGGCCTGGTCAACTGACAGACCTTTCTCCGTCATTTGACTGATAATGGTGTCCTCATCCTTGTAGTTGATACTGGCTGGAGAGGTAATCCCTGCTGGCAAGAGCAAGGTCGCCATCATTTCAGGACTATACTGCTCCGTGTAGCGTGGCACCTCAGGTCTTGTGCCTACAAAGGACATCTCGCCTTTAAGGACATTGACCAGCTGAGGCAGTTCGTCCAAGCGCACACGGCGGATGAAATTTCCAACCTTGGTAATGCGGCTATCGTTAGCAGAAGTCACCAGACTTCCTTTTTTATCCGCATCCGTTACCATAGTACGGAACTTCCAAATCTTGAACGAACGGTTGTACTGGGTCACGCGCTCTTGCTTGTAAATGACAGGTCCCTTGCTATCCAACTTGATCCAAATGCTCAAGATAAGAAAGACGGGAGAAGTCAAAAGTAGCAAAAACAGGGCCAGAACCCAATCCAGGCAACGCTTAAAAATCAGCGAACCCTTCCTTTTAGAGACAAGCTGGTAGTAAGACTCAACCTCGCTTGATTGCATTTCCACGGGCAAGTCTTCCCATTTCAGCATGCTGTTTCTCCTTTGTTTTTATTATACTATTTGTCAACATTTTTCATTATACCACAAAATGAAAAAGGCGGTGCAAGAAAGCTGTAATTTGGAGGAATTCTTATTAGGACATGGTCCCTGCCTGCAAGCTATACATCTTATGATAGGTTCCTCCCAAGGCCAAGAGTTCCTCATGGGTTCCACTCTCGATGATACGCCCCTTGTCCAAGACATAAATGCAGTTGGCGTCCTGGATGGTCGAAAGGCGATGAGCAATAGCAATGGTCGTCCTACCCTGTCTCATCTTAGCTAGGGAATCTTGAACCAAACTTTCTGTTTCAGAGTCAATATTGGCTGTCGCTTCATCCAAAATCAGGATTTTAGGCTGACTGGCGACTGTTCTAGCGAAGGCAAGAAGCTGGCGCTGGCCAGTAGAGAAGCTCGAACCACGCTCAGACACAGGTGCATCATAACCCAGAGGAAGGTCCTGAATAAAGGAATCTGCATCGACAAAGGCAGCCGCATTCTGGACCTCTTCATCACTAAGATCTTGATACATGGCGATATTGGACTTGATGGTCCCGTGATAGAGGAAGGGTTCCTGCAAGACTAGCCCGATGTTTTTTCTCAGCTCTTCCTGACTGTAGTTCCTGATATCCACCCCATCCAAGAGAACTCGGCCTGACTGAAATTCATAAAAGCGCATGAGGACATTGATAATCGATGATTTTCCTGAACCTGTATGCCCTACAAAGGCAATGGTTTCACCCTTCTTAACTGAAAAGGAAATGTCATCCAGAATCTGGTGTTTGCCATCATAAGAGAAACAGACATGTTCAAAACGGATATTGCCTTCTTTGACTTTAGCTTGCCCATCTTCTTGAAGAGGCTCATAGGTCCTCTCATCAATCAAGGCGAAAATACGGCCTGCAGATACCATGGATGTTTGAAGGGTTGAAAAGTTTTGCGTCACCTCAATCAAGGGATCAAAAAGACGATTGATATACTGGATAAAGGCATACATGGTTCCTGCCGTTATCCCGATAGAAAAACCACGGTAACCAAAGTAAGCCATCAAAACGGCGTAGCCTAAGAGTTTCAGCAAACTCATGGCAGGTCTCAAAAAGAGGGCATCCAAGGCTACAGAATGGTTGGCATAGACCAAGTGTTCTTGGTTAATCTCATCAAATTCTGCCTGCAGGCGCTTCTCTTGATTAAAGGCCTGGATAATCCTGATTCCCTCAATATTCTCTGCCAGCTTACTATTGATATCTGACAAGAGACTTCTGGTTTTCTCGATGATTTTCACTGACTTTTTCCGGTAGAGATTGACCAACAGAAAAATCAAGGGTAGAAAGAGCAAGACTAAAGCTGTCAAACGAAAATCCAGCACCAACATGGTATACAGAGTTGTCAGAAAGATGAAAACTGCTGAAATAAAGCTGGATAAAATCCCTGAAAACATATCACTGATGGTCTCGGTATCATTGGTCAAACGAGAGACGATGGAACCTGCTGGCGTCTTGTCAAAATAAGACATGCCCAGTTTCTCCATATTGGCAAAGGCATCGCGACGAATATCCCTAACAATACTGTAGGACACCCGCGCAAAGAGAAGATTCCCGACATACTGGACCAGAGTTTGCAGGATATAAAGACCATAGTAGGCCAGCAAAACGGTCACGGCCAGTTGATTAAGATTGCTGAGGTACTGGTCGATAAAGTGGGAAGCCACAAGGGGAATGACACTTTTAATGACTGTAGTCACGAGGAGAAAACTGAGTGCCAAAAAGGTCAGGAGGCCATATGGCTTGAGATAGGACATCAAGCGCTTCAATACAGCCCATTGTTCTTTCTTATTCTGCATCTTCTTCTCCTTTCATTTCCAACTGCTGAGACTGGTAGGTTTGGGCATACCAGCCATCTAGGGCTAGCAGTTCTTCGTGCGTGCCCCGTTCGATAATTTGACCATTTTGCAGAACCAAAATCAGATCTGCATGGACAACTGCACTGAGACGATGAGCTGTAATAATGGTTGTCTTGTCCTTCCGCGTCTCCTTGAGATTGTCGATAATCGCATACTCTGTCTTGGCATCCACGGCTGACAAGGAATCATCTAAAATCAAGATATCAGGATCTAAAATCATAGCTCGACTCATGGCCAGACGTTGCTTTTGCCCACCAGAAAGACTGACTCCCTTTTCACCGATAACTGTATCAAATCCCTGAGGCATGTCTACAATGTCTTGATATACTTGAGCTAGTTTAGTCGCTTCCTCGACCGCTGAAAGGGGCAAGTTAGGATTGCCAAAGCGGATATTGTCTAAGATAGAGGTCGCAAAGAGGAACTGATCCTGAGGGACATAGCCCATGAGACCACGAAGGTCTGTCAGACGATAGTCCCGAATATCATGACCATTTAGATAAATGGCTCCCTTATCCACATCGTATTCACGCAAGAGGAGTTTGAGCAAGGACGTTTTTCCAGAGCCTGTCTGACCAACCAAGCCCAGAGTTTGCCCTTTTTCCAAACTAAAGTGAATATCCGTCAGTGTCTCCTCATTTTCAAAGGCAAAACTGTCAATGGCGTATTCCAAACGTCCATTTTCTATACCATCTAAAGGAAACTCAGGATCTTGTACAGGTGATTCCTGAGATAAAAGATCCTCAATCCGTTGGTAAGAAACCTTTCCTCGCTGAGTGATATTAAAGAGGAAGCCAATGGCCATAAGAGGCCAGACCAGCATATCCAAATAACTGATAAAGGTGACTAGATTGCCAACCGTAATCTGCCCCTCTTGAACCATCAAGGAACCGACCAAGAGGGTTAAAACATAGGATGAACCAACAAAAAGCAGAACCATAGGGTCAAAGAGACTATCATATTTCATGGTTTGCAGATTCTTTTGGAAGGTCAATTCATTGACTTCCTGAAAGGACTTCAGCTCGTCCGCCTGATAACCGAAAGACTTGGTCACTTTGATACCCGATACAGACTCCTGCACCTTGTTATTGAGCTCAGAAAAGGCAGCCTGTGATTCGCCAAAGGCCTTATGGGTCTTTCTCCCTAGACGACTAGTCGCATAAGCCATAAAAGGCAAGGGAAGAATGGCAACCAAGGTCATCTGCCATGAAATGCTAAAAAGCATGGTCAGCAAAGTCACCAGAGCCGTGATGGAAGCATCCACTGCTGACATGACTCCGCCACCTGCGAGACGAGTTAGGGCATTGATATCATTGGTAGCGTGTGCCATCAGGTCCCCCGTCCGATAGGTCTGATAAAAGGCTGGCGACATTTTTGTGAAATGCTCAAACAAGCGAGACCGCATGATCTGCCCCAAACGGTAGGAAGTTCCAAGGATATACATGCGCCAAACATAGCGTAGATAGTACATACCCAAAGCTGCAAAAAGCAGATAAAGGAGGTTCAAAATCAGGTCCTGTTGGGTTAATTGTCCCCCAGTGATGGCGTCAATCACCCGTCCCATAACCATGGGGGGAATGAGATTAAGGACGGAAACCAAGACCAAGGCCACAATCCCGACTAGATAACGGCGCTTTTCTAACTTGAAAAACCACCAGAGTTTTTGAATAATGGACATAAAATCCCTTTCTGATTGCAAATGGAAACCTGAGGCCAAGACTCAATGAAAATCAAAGAGCAAACTAGGAAACTAGCCGCAGGTTGCTCAAAGCACTGCTTTGAGGTTGTAGATAGAACTGACGAAGTCAGTAACCTACATACGGCAAGGCGACGTTGACGCAGTTTGAATTTGATTTTTGAAGAGTACAAGACCCCAGGTTTTTCTTATTCATAGGTTACAACTGTGACGGCACCCTTGTCATACTCAGCGATAAAGATATTGGCCACATTGTCATGCCCTTGTTTGCTGAGATTATCAAGCAACCACTCTTCGCTACGGTCAATATATTCCAAAACATCGACTTGGATCACACCGTCAGTCACAACTGGATACTTAGGATTTTCATCTCCCATTTGGACCACGATGAGTTGGCCATTTTGCTCATGCACAGCTCGTTTGACCTGTTTCATCTGGAAAATTCCTTGGCTACGGAGCTTAAGTGCTACGTCCGCTGCTGATAAACCAACTGAACGACAGGCTTCTGGGTCAATCTGCCCATTTTTGATAAGGAGAGTTGGTTTTCCATCAATCAAGCGTTTGACAAAACGAACATTGTTATTGAGCCACTTGAGGGTCAAGACCAAAATCGTCCACATCATCAAAATCACTGCGTACTGCAGAATGCTGATTGAACTATTGTAAATCACCCCACCGATGATCCCCCCGAGTACATAGTTCTGAATTTGGTCTGTAGCAGAGTTAGGTGCTAGATTCCCCTTTCCTGTCACATTAATAACAAAAACAAGAGAGAAAAGACCCAAGGCCAGTTTGATTAAAATTTCCATATAATTGAGTGTCATTTGTTTACCTCCACCAATTCAATAGCGTCTGTTTGATGCAATTCTAATTTCTCTAAAAGATACTTGTCTGGTTGGCTCCCGTTCATGGCACGATAGAAATTTGAACCTACCTTGATAAGTGCTCCATCAGTGGCTGCAGAAGTATTGACATAAACTTCTGATTTATCCACTCCCAAGTCTTTGGAAACAACCTCTATGAAATGAAGGGAAGTTTGAAATTGGTTGTTAGAGGCTTGATTGGTCTGGTATTTTGAGATTGTTACCAAAAGCATGGCTACCAAGGTCAAGGCCAAAATCATGACCAATTCCCGAAACTTAGTCCACTTTTTATCTCGATAGGCTTTAAAAGCAAAAAATCCTGTGATAGCTAGGAGCACAATCCCAAAGCCAATCATGATTCCATTTTGCTGACTGATTTGGCTAAGTACATAGTCATATGAGTAAAATTTCATTTATTTTCACTCCCTTTCATAAAATCATTCTTCATTATAAACGAAAGAGAGTGATTTTTTAAGCCATACGTTGGGGAAATAGACCTTTTTTTGGTATAATAAAATCTATAATCTGAATGAAAAAGGTAACTTTATGAAACTTATCTCATGGAATATTGATTCCCTCAATGCAGCCCTAACTAGTGACTCAGCTCGTGCCAAATTGTCCCAAGAAGTCCTCCAAACCTTGGTCGCTGAAAATGCTGATATCATTGCTATCCAAGAAACCAA
The DNA here is from genome assembly GCF_003943395.1 of Streptococcus oralis. Lineage (GTDB taxonomy): Bacteria > Bacillota > Bacilli > Lactobacillales > Streptococcaceae > Streptococcus > Streptococcus oralis_BF. Next base: position 235,078 of record NZ_RJPJ01000002.1, read on the forward strand.
GCTTTCTGCCAAGGGTCCTACAAAGAAACACTTGGAAATTTTAGAAGAACTCTTCCCAGGCTACGAAAACACGTGGCGCTCTTCCCAAGAACCTGCCCGTAAAGGCTATGCTGGAACCATGTTCCTCTATAAGAAAGAACTTACACCTACTATCAGCTTCCCAGAAATCGGTGCCCCTTCTACCATGGATTCTGAAGGCCGTATCATCACCCTAGAATTTGATGAATTTTTCGTGACCCAAGTTTACACACCAAATGCTGGTGATGGCCTCAAACGCTTGGAAGAACGCCAAGTCTGGGATGTGAAATATGCTGAATACTTGGCTGAACTAGACAAAGAAAAACCAGTCCTTGCTACAGGTGATTACAACGTAGCCCACAAGGAAATCGACCTTGCAAATCCTGCCAGCAACCGCCGTTCCCCAGGATTTACCGACGAGGAACGTGCTGGATTTACCAATCTCTTGGCAACTGGATTCACCGACACCTTCCGTCATATTCACGGTGATATCACAGAGCGCTACACTTGGTGGGCACAACGCAGCAAGACTTCTAAAATCAACAATACAGGCTGGAGAATCGACTACTGGCTCACTAGCAACCGCATAGTTGACAAGGTGACCAAGTCTGATATGATTGACTCTGGTGCGCGCCAAGACCACACACCCATTGTCATGGAGATTGAGCTCTAAGGAGAAAGCTAATGGACTATCAAGCTGTCATTCCTGAATTTGTAGTATCTGACCTCGAAAAGTCACGCCACTTCTACTGCGACTTGCTGGGATTTTCTGTCGAATACGAGCGTCCAGAGGAGAAATTTCTCTTCCTCTCGCTTGAAGACTGCCAACTTATGCTAGAAGAAGGCAGCACAGAAGAATTAGCCCAACTAACCTATCCTTTCGGGCGCGGTGTCAATATTTCCTTTGGCATTGAAGATGTCCCTCAGCTCCACCAAAAACTGCTGGAAGCTGACTATCCTATCCATCGTCCGCTGACCAAAAGAGAATTTCGAGTGGGAGATAGCTTTATTTACCCTCATGAATTTGCGATTTTGGATCCTGATGGTTATTTTTTAAGATTTAGCGAATAGAATATTCGAAACCTACAATACTGTATCGTCTTGTAGGTTTCTTTTTTTGTTCGTTTTTTCATTAAAACACTAACAAAATATTTGATTTCTAAAGCTATTTAGTGTAAAATAATGACATTAACGCTATTGCGTTTGATAATAGTACCATTTTACTTGTTTATGTCGTGAATTGGCACGACGTTTCTACAAGGTGCCGTAACACCTAACAATGAGTATGTCAGCTGAAGGTATAGTTTTGGCCATGCCTATTTTGGGGACTTACTTAGAGGATTAAGTAGGTCCTTTTTCTATTTCTTGCTAGAAACTCTAAACAAGCAAATGAAGCATCTTTTAGACTTTAGGAGGTCTTATGAAATTATTAGAAGAGCGCATCCTTCAGGATGGGCATATCTTGGGTGACAACATCCTCAAGGTAGATTCCTTTTTAACCCACCAAGTTGACTATCGTTTGATGCGGGAGATTGGTAAGGTTTTTGCGGAAAAATTCGCGTCTGCTGGCATTACCAAGGTTGTAACGATTGAAGCTTCAGGGATCACCCCAGCTGTTTTTACAGCTGAAGCCTTAGATGTTCCCATGATTTTCGCAAAGAAAGCTAAAAACATCACTATGAACGAAGGCATCTTAACTGCTGAGGTTTACTCCTTTACCAAGCAGGTGACGAGCACGGTTTCCATCGCTGGGAAATTCCTATCACCTGAGGACAAGGTCTTGATTATCGATGATTTCCTAGCCAATGGACAAGCTGCCAAAGGATTGATCCAAATCATCGAACAGGCCGGAGCAAAAGTCGAAGCTATCGGAATTGTTATCGAAAAATCCTTCCAAGATGGTCGTGACTTGCTCGAGAAAGCCGGCTACCCAGTCCTATCACTCGCTCGCTTGGATCGTTTCGAAAATGGTCAGGTCGTATTTAAGGAGGCAGATCTCTAATGCAAAAACAAGAAAAACATTCACAAGCAGCCGTTCTTGGCTTACAGCACTTACTAGCCATGTACTCAGGTTCTATCCTGGTTCCTATCATGATTGCGACAGCTCTTGGCTATTCAGCTGAGCATTTGACCTACTTAATCTCCACAGATATCTTCATGTGTGGGGTGGCCACCTTCCTCCAACTCCAACTCAACAAATACTTTGGTGTTGGACTACCAGTCGTTCTTGGAGTTGCCTTCCAATCCGTTGCTCCTTTGATTATGATCGGACAAAGCCACGGTAGCGGAGCTATGTTTGGTGCCCTTATCGTTTCAGGGATTTATGTGGTTCTGATTTCAGGCATTTTCTCAAAAGTTGCCAATCTCTTCCCATCTATCGTAACAGGATCTGTTATTACCACGATTGGATTGACCTTGATTCCTGTTGCTATTGGAAATATGGGAAATAATGTTCCAGAGCCAACTGGTCAAAGTCTCTTGCTTGCAGTTATCACTGTTCTAATTATCCTCTTGATTAACATCTTTACCAAAGGATTTATCAAGTCTATCTCCATTTTGATTGGTCTGGTTGTTGGAACTGCCATTGCTGCTACTATGGGCTTGGTTGATTTCTCCCCTGTTGCGGCAGCACCACTAGTCCATGTCCCAACTCCCCTCTACTTTGGGGTGCCAACTTTTGAAATCTCCTCTATTGTCATGATGTGTATCATTGCAACGGTTTCTATGGTTGAATCCACTGGTGTTTACCTAGCCTTGTCAGATATTACTAATGACCCAATCGACAGCACGCGCCTTCGCAACGGTTATCGTGCAGAAGGTCTGGCCGTACTTCTCGGAGGAATTTTTAACACCTTCCCTTACACAGGATTTTCACAAAACGTTGGTCTGGTTAAATTATCAGGTATCAAAACCCGTCTGCCAATCTACTATGCAGCTGGTTTCCTAGTCCTCCTTGGACTCCTACCTAAGTTTGGTGCCCTAGCTCAAATCATTCCGAGCCCTGTTCTTGGAGGGGCCATGCTGGTGATGTTTGGTTTTGTTTCCCTTCAAGGGATGCAAATCCTCGCCCGCGTTGACTTTGCTAACAATGAACACAACTTCCTTATCGCAGCTGTATCCATCGCTGCAGGTGTCGGACTCAACAATAGTAATCTCTTCGTCAGCATGCCAACAGCCTTCCAAATGTTCTTCTCAAACGGAATCGTCGTAGCCAGCCTACTTGCCATTGTCCTCAATGCAATATTAAATCATAAGAAGAAATAAAAAAAGAGGTACGAACCTCCAGATTGAAGAAAAGTTCATTTTGGACGATTTCTTCAATCTTTTTCTTTCGGTCCAAAATAAGACTACCCTTGGAAAAATTGGAATAATAGCCCTTTCTGAGAAAATATACGTTAAATCAGAAATTAAATTATTTCCAAAATAATTGTAAGAGTATCCACTTTCTAATAGATCGCTCAAAAAGTCTTCAAAATCATAAAAACGCATAATATCAGGCATTCAAAAACCTTGATATTATGCGTTTTATCATGGAAAAATTTACTGGATCTTCTCCTCAAATTGAGTCATTGCCCAGCTTCTTCTATTATCTTCTCTTACCTTTTTTTACAGGCATGAGCGTAATGTCTCTCAAGCTAAAGTAGGCTAGGACCAGCATGGCTATTGTGACAAAGAATTCTGTCGGTAATTGGAAGATTTGCAAGATGGACAACATCAGCAAGATCAAGAGTGCAACAACTACAAAGACCAAGATAACGATGTTAACTGTTCCTTTGATACTTTGGGGTGTCGCAAATACATAGAGTAGTAATAAGAGTATCCCTATGATTAAATAGACCATCTTTATCTCTTTCTAGCTCTTATTCAGCTGATTTTTTCTTCTTGTTAGCTTTCTCACGCTCTGCCTTGTTAAGGATTTGTTTACGCAAACGGATAGACTCAGGCGTTACTTCCATGTACTCATCATCGTTCAAGAACTCAAGAGACTCTTCAAGTGTCAAGATACGAGGTGTCTTGATAACCGCTGTTTGGTCCTTAGTAGCTGAACGGACGTTGGTCATTTGCTTCGCCTTAGTGATGTTAACTGTCAAGTCGTTTTCACGAGAGTTTTCACCGATGATCATTCCTTCGTAAACCTCAGTACCTGGGTTGACAAAGATGGTACCACGCTCTTCGATAGACATGATTGAGTATGTTGTTGCCTTACCAGCATCAATGGAAACAAGGGCACCACGGTGACGTCCCCCAATTTCACCTGGAATCAATGGCAAGTATTGGTCAAAGGTATGGTTCATGATACCATAACCACGAGTCATTGACAAGAACTCAGTTGAGTATCCGATCAAACCACGCGCTGGAACAAGGAAGACCAAACGAGTTTGACCATTACCAGTTGAAATCATATCCAACATTTCACCCTTACGTTCAGAAAGGCTTTGGATAACAGAACCTTGGTATTCTTCTGGAGTATCAATTTGAACACGTTCAAATGGCTCACATTTTACACCGTCGATTTCTTTTACGATAACTTCTGGACGAGATACTTGAAGTTCATAACCCTCACGACGCATGGTTTCGATAAGGATTGATAAGTGCAATTCTCCACGACCTGAAACAGTCCATTTATCTGGTGAGTCCGTTGGGTCAACACGAAGGGAAACGTCTGTTTGCAATTCTGCCTGCAAGCGTTCTTCCACCTTACGAGAAGTCACCCATTTACCTTCTTTACCAGCAAATGGTGAATTGTTGACCAAGAAAGTCATTTGAAGAGTTGGCTCATCGATGTGTAGGATTGGAAGTGCTTCAACAGCGTCTGTCGGAGTGATCGTTTCACCGACAAAGATGTCTTCCATACCTGAAACGGCAATCAAATCACCTGCTTTAGCTTCTTGGATTTCACGACGTTCCAAACCAAAGAAACCGAAAAGTTTTGTAACACGGAAGTTCTTCGTTGTACCATCTAGTTTAGAAAGGGTAACTTGGTCCCCAACTTTCACACTACCACGGAAGACACGACCGATACCGATACGACCAACGAAGTCATTGTAGTCCAAAAGTGACACTTGGAACTGCAAAGGCTCATCTGAGTTGTCTACTGGAGCTGGGATATGGTCGATAATCGTGTCAAAGATTGGTGCCATCGTAGCTTCTTGGTCAGCCGGATCATCTGACAAGGAAGATGTTCCGTTGATAGCTGAAGCATACACCACAGGGAAGTCAAGCTGGTCATCATCTGCACCAAGCTCGATGAAAAGTTCCAAGACTTCGTCCACTACTTCTGCTGGGCGAGCTGATGGTTTATCGATTTTGTTGACAACAACGATTGGGACAAGGTCTTGTTCCAAGGCTTTTTTCAATACGAAGCGAGTCTGTGGCATGGTTCCTTCGTAAGCATCTACGACCAAGACAACACCGTCAACCATTTTCATGATACGCTCAACTTCTCCACCGAAGTCCGCGTGTCCTGGAGTGTCCATGATGTTGATACGAGTTCCGTTGTAAGCAACGGCTGTATTTTTCGCAAGGATGGTAATTCCACGCTCTTTTTCGATATCGTTTGAGTCCATAGCGCGCTCTGCTAATTCAGTACGTGCATCAAGAGTTTCAGATTGTTTCAATAATTCGTCAACGAGGGTTGTTTTCCCGTGGTCAACGTGGGCGATAATCGCAATGTTACGGATATCTTCTCTTAATTTTGTCATGATTTCCTCTAATATTTTAAATTTTTATTTCTAACTGAACAATTATACCACAGTCTCATTCAAAAATCACAGTTCAGCTAAGTGTAAATGTTTTCACTCTGCTTTTCTAGTCAAGGCAACTCTTTTCAAAGTCAGAGACTTATGATAAGATAAGCTGGTATGCGTTTAGATAGATTATTAGCCCAAGAAAAGGTCAGTCGCAAGGCTATGAAACAGGCTCTATTAAAAAAAGAAATCCTAGTGGACGATTGTCCAGCCAGTTCACTCGCTCAAAATGTCGATACTGGATTGCAAAAATTAGTCTTTCAAGGACGACAAATCCAAGGCTACGAGCACAACTACCTCCTGCTTCATAAGCCAAACGGAGTCGTTACAGCTAGCAAGGATAAGAAACTCCCAACCGTCATGGACCTCCTTCCACCTGACATCCAGTCTGACCAGCTCTATGCTATCGGCAGACTAGACTGCGATACGACGGGACTGCTCCTTCTGACAGACAATGGACCTCTTGGTTTTCAGCTCCTCCATCCCCAGTACCATGTCGATAAATCCTATCAAGTGGTAGTAAACGGACCGCTCACACCAGATCATATCCGGCAGTTTAAGGAAGGAATCGTCTTTTTAGACGGAACCACTTGTAAACCAGCAAAACTTGAAATTCTAGACGCAAGCCCAACAGAGAGCCAGGCCTCCATCACTATCTCTGAGGGCAAATTTCATCAAGTCAAGAAGATGTTTCTCTCAGTTGGTGTCAAGGTGACTGCCTTAAAAAGAGTTCAGTTCGGTGACTTCACTTTAGACCCAGAACTAGCAGAAGGGCAATACCGTCCCTTGAATCCAGAGGAATTGGAAATCATTAAAAACTACTTAGAGATGAGTCGATAAAATAAAAAAGCTTTAAATTTAAAGCTTTTTTGTTTTTTGCTTATCTAAAAACTATTGCGATTGCTAGAATCCAGTTCAGAACAGAAACTACAAGTCCTACGATGTTGAGAATTTTTTCTGTTTTATAGTCTAGTCCAGATTCTTTTTGGTATGAAAAAGCCAAAACCAATCCTATGATCCCCAAAATCAGACCCACTATTGGAGATAGCAAACCAAGGACGATAGATAAGATACCTAAAATAAGTGAAGGTTTTTTCTTTTGTTGTGAATTCATATTACAAAATCTCCTTAAATTTAATATAAATGATGATACCATAAAATGCTAGTTTTATCTATCATTCAACAGTTTTTAATAGAATGTTAGCTTGTCTTGACCTTCCCTTTCCAAGAATCCAGTCCATAAGAAAGGATATAAATCTCAGAGAAACCTTGTTTTTTCAAATAAAGTGCTGCATTGGTCACTCGTTGTCCACGTTGGTTTTCGTAGAGAAGGACAGGTTTATCCTTGCGAAGGGCTGCAAGACTTGACTTCAACTGATTTGAAGGAATATTGCGAGCTCCGAGGATATGTTTTCTGTGAAATTCTGCTGGTTCACGGACATCAATCAATTGCCCTTTTCGAATCAAGGCTTCAAATTCTGCATTGTCCACAATCTTAGCCGCACGACGAATACGAAGGTAGTTATAACCCATCCAGGACGCCATCGCTAGTACAATTCCCCAAACAATCCAAATTGTCATAAGTTCTTATCTCCATTTTTCTCTATGTAGTCTAATTCTATCTTGTGCTCTCTGCGAAGAACAGCTTCCGCCTCTAGATAGTCGAGCTTGTCCATCAGACCGGCATCATAGATCCGAGAGAGTTCGAGCTTCATCAGTTCAATATCATACAAGCGCTTCCCTACATAGACAATAATGCCAAACTGTTTGAGAAATTGCTGCACATCATAGAATGTTTTCATAGCTTTCATTCTAACAGATTTTAGACTTTTTTTCAATACCAGTTTGGGGCTTTCCTCTCTTCCCTTCATCTTCTTTGCTCATTCTTCACCAAGTGTGGTACAATAAAAACATGAGAATTCAACAATTACACTATATTATCAAAATCGTCGAAACTGGCTCTATGAATGAAGCAGCCAAGCAACTCTTTATCACCCAACCCAGTCTCTCTAATGCCGTTCGAGACTTGGAAAATGAAATGGGTATTGAAATCTTTATCCGCAATCCCAAGGGCATTACCTTGACCCGTGATGGGATGGAGTTTCTCTCCTATGCCCGTCAAGTTGTCGAGCAAACCCAGCTTCTCGAAGAACGCTATAAAAATCCTGTCGCCCACCGCGAACTCTTTAGCGTTTCCTCTCAACACTATGCTTTTGTAGTTAATGCCTTTGTCTCTCTGCTCAAGAAAAGTGATATGGAAAAATACGAGCTCTTCCTTCGTGAAACTCGAACTTGGGAGATTATCGATGACGTCAAGAACTTCCGCAGTGAGGTCGGTGTCCTCTTTTTAAACAGCTACAACCGTGACGTACTGACTAAAATGCTGGATGATAACCACCTCTTGGCCCATCACCTCTTCACAGCCCAGCCCCATATCTTTGTCAGCAAGACCAACCCTCTGGCCAAAAAAGACAAGGTTAAACTAGCTGATTTGGAAGATTTTCCTTACCTCAGTTATGACCAAGGGACGCACAACTCCTTCTACTTTTCAGAAGAGATTCTTTCACAAGAACACCACAAGAAATCCATCGTAGTCAGTGACCGTGCCACCCTATTTAATCTCTTGATTGGTTTGGATGGTTACACCATTGCAACAGGGATTTTGAACAGCAACCTCAACGGAGACAATATCGTTTCTATTCCACTGGACATTGACGACCCGATTGAACTAGTCTATATCCAGCATGAAAAAACCAGCCTGTCTAAGATGGGCGAACGCTTTATCGAATACTTACTAGAAGAAGTTCAGTTTGATAGTTGATAAACTATCAGACATATTTTATAATATTTTTTAGAAAATAATGATTGGAGAATATCGTTGAAAAAGTTTATATTGGCAAGTGCTGTTGTCCTTTCAATGGCAGGATTGGCACAAGCACCTATCTACGCAGAGGAAAGTAATGCCAATCCTCCTGCTACCACCGAACAAAGCAATTCTAAGGAAGATAAGAAAGATCTTTCAACTAAAACTGAAGAGGAGACTATAACACTTCCAAAAGACAAGGCAAAAGAAGAAGTCCCTAAAAAAGATGGATGGCAGGAGGAAAACAAACAGTGGCGTTTCTATGAAAACAATCAACCTGTCCTCAAATGGAAAAAAATTCAAGATAAGTGGTACTATTTTGACAACGATGGAAACCGACTCAATGATACCATCTTTGATGGCTATGTTCTCAATAAAGACGGGATCATGGTAGAAAATGGCTGGGTAGCTCTTGAGGGTAAATGGTACTACGCCAGTGAGTCTGGAAAAATCATCCAACAAAAATGGGAAAAAATCGGAGGAGTTTGGTACTACTTTGACAAAGATGGTGTCATGCTCAGTCAAACAATCGTTGATGGTTATCTCCTTACCAAAAGCGGGGCTATGGCAGAAAATGGCTGGATAAAGATTGACCAAAATTGGTATTATGTCACACCATCTGGCAGAATCTCGCAAGACAAATGGGAGAAAGTCAACGGTTCATGGTATTATTTTGACAAAAACGGCGTGATGCTCAGCAAAACGACCGTTGGTGCTTACCTGCTCGGCAGTAGCGGGGCTATGGCGGAAAACTCCTGGGTGAGAATCAATGAAAATTGGTATTACGCTAATGAATATGGAAAATATAGCCGAGACAAATGGGAGAAAATCAAAGGAACTTGGTACGCCTTTGAACAAAATGGTGTCATGCTTTCCAATAAATGGAAAGGAAGCTATTACCTCAAATCTAGTGGAGCCATGGCTGAAAAAGAGTGGATCTTTGACAAGGCCTACAACAGTTGGTTCTATCTAAAAGCGAATGGAACCTATGCGGCTCGTGAATGGATTGGAGCCTACTATCTCAAGTCTGGTGGCTATATGGCCAAGAATGAGTGGATTTATGACGACTATTACAAGGCTCGTTACTATTTGGACAATAGCGGACATTATGTATCAGGGACCTACAAGATAGACGGCAAGGAACACTTGTTCCAAAAATACGGTCAATGGATTTCTGAAGTTTCAACCGAAGGTGGATTTGTAAAAGGTCAATACAGCAATACCATTTTCCTAGATCCTGGGCATGGTGGTCGGGATTCAGGTGCCTTTTACTACAATGTAGCTGAAAAAGATCTCAACATGCAAATCTATCGCAAACTTCGCGCTAAGCTAGAAGAACTAGGCTACAAAGTCCTCACATCACGTGACAGTGATATCGATGTTGATTTTAAGACTGAGCGTTCAAGAATGGTCAATAAAACCAACTCTGATATCTTCATCAGTATCCATTTCAATGCTACTGGAAACATTCACTCAAAAGCAAGCGGTATTCAAACCTACTCCTATAGCGATGAACCTGACTATCCAAGTAAGATTAATAAATACTGGCACAATCACCCTGATCGTATGAGTGAAAGCAAACGCCTCGCTGCTGCTATCCACTCCTCTCTCCTAGCAGAAACAGGAGCCAAGGATGCTGGATTATTGGAAAGTAGCTTTGCCGTATTACGCGAAACTGCCAAACCAGCCGTCCTCCTTGAACTCGGTTATATGGATAATTTCACTGAGAATCAACGGATTCGTGATGATCGATACCAAGATAGACTAGTCGCAGGTATTGTGAAAGGCATCCAAAAATACTACGCTGGTCAATAACAATAAAGTCTCGAGAAACCTCGAGACTTTTCTACTTGTCTTCTTTTTTATCTTTATCAGGAAAGAGGTAGCCAAGTCCTACACAAGCTAGCACTCCTGCACCAATCACCAAACCACTTGAAATTGGCAAAAGGTCCAAAATAGCATTTGCAATGATAAAAGCAATAATCAGGCACATGAGACTAGCCTTGTAGTCTTTTTTCAAAAGATTTTCTAGAGTGAAATAGAGAAACAATCCTACCGGAATGAGTGACCAGAGGTTGACATCCAAACTTGGCCAACCAATATAGCCAAAATACAATACTAGCGCTGCTGCTACTAAAAATACGATTCCCAATAATTTTTTCATTTTTTGTCTCCATTTTCTTTTTTTGGTTCTTGAGTTGTCTGATACTGACCCCTCACGCCCTTTACAAAAATCATTATAGCAGAGGATTTTTTCAAGAACAAACCTTTTTGTCTATCTGGTCTATATCTCGGTCTAAGTGGTTGAATAGTGGTGATAAAAGAAAAGAAGCTCATTAGGACTTCTTCATTCTGCCGATTGCAGTACTTTTTGTTATCCCTTCATTTTTATATTTACTAATACTCTCTTTAAAAGCCTTCTGAGTAACTTCATTATATTCATCTATATTTCTTGTACGAATATAATCACCATTTTCTAACTCAATTTCATAATCTGAATCAAGTTTTAACTCAAACGGAATACTTCTCGTCAACACACTTTGCTTCAAAAACAACTTCACAGCAGTTGTCATATCCAAGCCTAACTCATTAAAAAGGGCAGTTGCTTCTTTTTTAATTCATCATCTACCCTAACAGCAATTTATGACATGACATTTCCCCTTAATTTATTTTGTATATCTATTGTATTACTTTTACCAATGCATAACAAATTTATTCCCTAATAAACACAGACTTTAAATTTAAACTTGCAACTTCTTCTCTAATGCTTGCGCCAAAACTTCTGAATAGTTAATCTTTTCTCGATCGGCAAGACGGACTAGCCATTCAGGAACGGTCACGTTTTTCCTAATTGCCTTGTTACTTCTCACAAAAGGTGCAGGATCTACTTGAATCATTGACACAAAACCATCTGAAACTTCAATCTTTAAAATATCACTTGGAGTAGGCAGCGCCATCCCTTCATCGATATAAGAAGCTAAAACATTTTCAAGCATTTCACGAGCATTTTTCATCGCTTCCTCGATATTTTTTCCTTCTGTACCACCACCAAATTCTGGAAATTCTACCCAATATCCTGTTCCTTCTTTATGAAAAATAGCTGGATACGTTTTTAACATTCTACTACCTCCGATATGAAAAGACTTAGGAATGTAAGACTTACAATCCTAAATCTTTGAGAATCTTTCTTTCCAATCCTCTTCCTAAATCTTCATTTCCATGAACTGGAATCGTGACAAGATAAGAAAAACCCTCTTTCTTAAAATGATGATGACTTCCCCTTTGACGAACTTCAACCCATCCATTCTCAAGAGCTAGTTTCACCATTTCTTTACCTGTAAGTGGCATATATTATTGTTACCTCCTTACACCTACTATTATACGCATTATGTGTATATTTGTCAAACTAAAACAGACTACTTTTCTCAATAACTACAAAATAAAATAGACCCATTTCCTGATCCACTTTATTCTATATTCATTAACTTTTTTGGTCAAATTTTGGTCACACTTTGGTCAAAGAGTTCAAAAATACTAACCTATTTTAAAAAGCTAACTTGTGATGATTGCCTTTAAACTAACACTTTGAATATCCTTTGCTTTTCTTTACATTTCCCAAAATGCCGATTGCAGGGCTTGAACCTGTGACCTACGCGTTACGAGTGCGTTGCTCTACCAACTGAGCTAAATCGGCGATTACCCTTTTAGTATAGCACTCTGAGAATAGATGTCAAGAAATTTTCATCTTCATTAGAAAAAGCCTGTCCTGAGACAAGGCTTTGAGTTTCTTCCTTTTACGAACCCGCACTTTCGTAGGCATCTAAGCCCCTGTCCCAGAGTTTCAAAGAAATTGCAAAGAAGATAAGTGAAATCAGAATCAAACCACCAATGTTAAAGAGCCCATTCTTGTCCTCTAAGAAATAGCTGGCAGGATAGTAGGCCGTAAAGGCGAAAGGGATGATAAAGCTAATCAACCAACGAAGAAGGGAATTGTAAATGGAAATAGGATACTTGGCAAAATCATTAAACATATAAAAAATATAAATCATAGCGCCTGACTGCTTGGTCCAAAAAGCGATACTGGCCGTCGCGATTTTCAAGGAAGTATAAATCAAGGTCGCAAAGGGAATACAAACTAGGAAAAGCAGAAATTTAGGAAGAGTCCAAGCAATGCTCGATACTGTTGTCACTAGTAAAATTCCACCAACCAAAAGTTCGCCCAAGGCATCAATCTGAAAGGTCTCAACGAGGATATGAAAGAGAGGATTGATAGGACGAGTCAGATACTTGTCAAACTCTCCCTTTCGCACCAAGCGCTGCCCTAGTGCCCAGAGATTGTCAAAAAAGAGGTGATCCAATCCCTTTGGAATCAAGGAAAAGCCATAGATAAAGGCAATCTCTTGAAAGGTCCAGCCTTCTAGCGAGGGGATGTGTTGAAAGATGATATTGAGAAACAAGAGGTTCAAGCCTTGGGTCAGGAAAACTCCTAGCACACCAACCACAAAATCCACCTTGTATTCCATGATTTGCTTGATATATTGTCTGATAAAAATCAGATGCATGCGTTGATATTTTTTCATACTAACCTCCCTGAATGGTGATAAAGGACTGGACTCGCTTCCAAATCAGCTGAGACAAGCCCACCATCACTAAGAGCCAGAAAAACTGCAAAGCGAGTGCCTGAAGAATCTGACTGGCATCGTATTTCCCAACGATAATCATAACTGGAGTGTAAATTAAGGATGAAAATGGCAATAAGGACAGAATATCTGAAACCACCTTTGGAAAAAACGTCAAGGGAATCAAACTGCCAGACATAAAGGCCACTATGGAAGTCTTGAGTAGATTGGAACCCCATAGATTTTTAAATACAAAGGCTGAAAATCCAAAGCAGATATTAAAGAAAAAGTTAATCAGATAGGCCAGCGTCAAGCTAAATAGATAAAGGGTAGTTAGTCCCAGCACTTCTACAATACCTTGCCCAGATAAGATTTTCATCAAGACAATAACACTTAAAAATGGCAGTCCAACAGAGATAAAAATCAACCACTTGGAGCCAAGCTCGGTGAAGAGATAAGAGGCCGCAAAATGAACTGGTCGCAACAAGCGCATGATAATGGAGCCATCCTTAACCTCCTCCCCAATCATAAAGGAGCTATCCGACCTAGTCAAGAGATTGGTCACAAAACTCATGATGATGTAGAGGGTGATATCTGCCATACTAAAGCCTTGAATCAAGGACTCTTGCGAGGAATCAAAGACTGCCTTCCAGAGATAAAAAGCCACAAAAGCTCCCATAACATCCCCAATCCGGTAGAGAATAAAGTTGACTCGATAGCTAATCAACTCCTGAATCCCTGCATTGATAAAGGGTTTATAACGTCTCCACAATTTGACCATCTTAGAGCTCCTTTCGATAGAAGCGACGGATAATATCCTCGATATCCGTATCCACCATCTTCAAATCGCGAATCTCAAAATCAGACAGGGTTTGCTTGATAATATCAGCTGACTGGTAGCGGGAACTATCGAATTCAATATTGAGGCTATTTCCTTGTCTATCAATAGTCATATCAGACATGCCTTCATAGTGAGAAAGGAGATGACTTTGACCTGGCACCAGTTCAAAAGAAAGAGTCTTCATCTTGCCAAAGGTTTCCTTGAGCTGGCTCACCGTTCCATCAAAAATCTCTTGCCCCTTATCAATCATAAAAATCCGATCACAAAGTTGCTCAATGTCGCTCAAGTCGTGAGTGGTCAAGAGAATAGTGGTCTCTTCCTCCTGATTGATCTGGGTAATGGCCCGACGAATGTTGTCCTTGACCGACACATCCAAGCCAATGGTCGGCTCATCTAAAAAGAGAACTTTAGGATTGTGGAGCAAGGAAGCCGCAATGTCGGCCCGCATCCGTTGGCCAAGTGAAAGAGTCCGCACGGGGTCTTTGATAAATTCCTTCAAATCCAAGACTTCATTCAAAAAGTCCATGCGCTTATGGAAGAGCGAGTCTGGCACATCGTAAATCTCTTTCAAGACCGTGTAGGTCTCTTGCAGAGCCAAATCCCACCATAACTGAGTGCGTTGTCCAAAAACCACTCCAATATCCTTAACATAATCCTGGCGATTATCCTGCGGAATCTTGCCGTTAATCCGACAAAAACCAGATGTCGGTTTTAAAATCCCTGTCAGCATTTTGATGGTTGTCGACTTCCCAGCACCATTTGCGCCAATAAAACCTAGAATCTGGCCTTTTGGAACTTCAAAGGTCAAATCCTTGACTGCTTCAAAGGTCTGCTTTTCAGGATGTATAAAGGAGCGCAAAGCCCCCTTTAACCCCGGCTCCTTTACTGTCTTCACAAAATTTTTCTGAAGATGTTCCACTTCTATCATTGCCATATCTATCTCCCTACCGTAAGGAATAGCAACATTGTATTATTGACTACAAACATTCTAAATCCTTACTTTCTACACCTTCTACATTTTATTATTACAGAAAGCTTTATACCAACCTATTATAGTCCAATAAAAAACGGAATGCAAGCGTTTGCCTGCGGGTTATGAAATTAGAGATTTCACTCTTAAAATAATACTTTTGAATCAAAAATTCTGGTTTGATAATTTCCCTAGAACACCCAAAAAAACCACCCTTAGGGGCAGGGTGGTTGATTAAATTAATTAAAAATATATCTAATGTAGTAAATCAAAACTCACAAAAATCTAAAAACCTAAACGTTCTTGATCCCAATTTCCATACTCATCGTACCCAAATCCATCAGGATCCATTGCATCAATCCCACACTGTTCTAAAAAACGAAAGCAGTCTTTGCAATAATAAATTCCATCAATATGATCACTACCATCCCAATTAAGCTCTCTCTTAGTGAACTCTCCACCACATTCTTCACATGTATATAATTTTGACATAAAATTACCTCTCTTTGTCCCTTTTAAATTATATTTAAACCAAATATAGAGTATGAAACTACAAGTTATTCTCTTTACGGAATTCCTCTTTTTCTAGTTCTGTTCCTCCTCTTACAAAAGTATTTTCGCCTAGACGATATAAATGTACACAAGGAGATTTTCTTTCATCAGGATAAATATGATTAATAGCTTGTTCTTCTTGTAGCAGTTCAGAAAAGGTTGAATCATCTAGTGATCTGTCTTGCTCTGTATCTTCCAATTCATTAATCCGTCTTTGATTAAGACTATTCTTATTAGTTATCAAACTTAAAATAATTAATATAAATTGAGGATTGTTTACAACAAAATTTAGACATTCCCTCCCACCTTTTGACATACTTTTGCTAACAGATTTTGATATTCTCATGGTAATGTTTAGTGCACTATTTGCTTGATCTTTGATTCTTTGGGTATTAATTTTCATTTCTTTCCCCTTTTTTATTTTAATTTTATCTGACTTTAATTGAGTTAACTACAATATAGGAGTTAATCAGTCCAATTTTGTATTTTTTGTTTAGTATTTTTGCACATTCTAAAACACTGAAGTCACTAGATTCTATAAAGGATAACTCACTACTTCTATTATCTAC